>CAZVAY010000041.1:0-13053 GCA_964625265.1 uncultured Sphingobacteriales bacterium
TGGTACCTCAATAAATGAACATTATGCCAGTTTAAAAAGATAACTCTTATTATCCCTGCCTGTCACGGCATCCGATATATAAGATGTACCCTTCCTCATTGGGGATTCATTAATGGCAGGTTCAGAAAAATTTTGTTGGTAAAAACCTGTATCAGGATATTCCAGAACAACACGGTTTTGGTTATCCAGCAATACAATTCCGCTTACTTCCGAATGGTAAATATCATAGAGGTTTTTGACACAGCAGTACCCGGAATCTCCTATTTCATTTTGACTGCCAAGCCTATCCAGCAACATAGGATTTTCAGCAATACTCATCAGGTTTTTCGAAAATTTATCAAAATAATTTTCAATATTTACAGACGATATTTCCAGCGTGGTAAACATCTGTTGTTGCCACTGGTTCAACAGGGTTTTTTTAAAGCGGTTGTGGTTGGCCCAGGCAAGATAGGTGGTAGCCGCCATCAAAATACCAGCAAGGACAAAGAGGACTGCAGGCCTGAAAGCACCTGTTTTTATGTTTGTGCCCGAACGCATAATATTTCAAAAATATATAAACCATACATTAAATTGGTATTCACATTTTGTTATAAAAACATAATTTCCTTATTTTTACAGCAATCTATTCAAATGGAAATAACTAAGGTCAGGTGGATTTTCTATGTTTGCATCGCTACCCTGCTTCTGCAAATATCTCAGGGTTGCAAAAGGCCTATAGTATTTCAGGAGCATTATAAAATCCCGGACTACATTTGGGAGAAAAGCAATATTCTTGAATTCAATTTTGTGATCAATGACACTTCCTCTTCTTACGATATCGTCATTGATGTCAGGCATGCCACCTATTATTTCCACAATAACCTGAAAGTAAAGCTCACCATGATTTCTCCAGTCCAGGAAGAAATCACCTTCCCGGTCACGCTTCCACTCAGGGATAAAAACGGTGAATTTACCGGTAAAGGTGCAGGTGATATCTGGGACAATCCCATCGAAATTTTCAACAGCATGAGGTTCCCTGTTCCGGGTACTTACCACTTTCTGCTCGAAAATGACCAGCCCGAACCCAAAACAGTGGCCATTATGGAAATGGGGGTGGTTATCAGGAAAGTGAAAATTTAAAGTTCACTTTCCGTTGTTCAGTTTAGCTCCCGGATCCTGGTAGCTTTTTTCAAGACCTTTAAAAACGATCATCATTTCCTCGAATCTGTTCCTGATAGATGAGAGTACCGTTTGCAACCGGTTAAATTCCGTATTTTCATTGACAGAGCCCGACCAGGCAAAAATATCTTCGAGATAAGGCTGAAACAACAGGCATTTGCTTAATGCCAGGCTAAAACTGATTTCGGACCCGGAACTTTGAAGCTCCTTGTTAAGTTCAAACAAGTCGTCCCGGAGATAACCAAACTGGTAATGCAGGTCTTCAGACGAATAATGAATGTCATTGCAGTACATGGCAGCATCTGCAGCATCGGCCGCATTTTGCGCCTCAATAATATTTTCTTTCAGTTCGCTCAGCATTTCGCTGATCTTATTAAGTTGCTTATCTGTCTTTTTCAGGTATTTGGCGGCAGCATCCTGCGCAGCCAGGTTAATCGATACTAAAATCAGCAGGGATAGGGCAAGCAGGGTCGTTTTCATCTTGTCTTCAATTTATAACCGTTGGTTTTTCCTTTTTTGGTAGCAGGAATGCCATCGGTCATCCAGACCGGGGCAGGCTTTCCTTTCAGATAATGGTCGAAAAACTGCATCATCCTGATGCTGAGGTCAACCCTGTCAGGCCATCGCCTCAGGTTGTGCTCTTCGTTGTTGTAGGTTAGCATCCAAACCGGTTTGTTGAGCCTGCGCAAGGCACCGAAAAATTCTATTCCCTGGTACCAGGGCACTGCACCATCGTTATCGTTATGCATAAGCAAAATAGGTGTTGACACCCTGTCAGCGAAGAAAACCGGGCTGTTTTCAATATACAGTTCAGGATATTCCCATAGTGAACCGCCAATACGGCTTTGTCCTTCCTCGTACTGGAACATACGGCTAATACCGCTTCCCCAGCGAATTCCGCCATAAGCGCTGGTCATGTTGGAAACCACAGCACCTCCCATGGCAGCCTTAAAGAAATCAGTCTGTGTCACCATGAAAGCAGTTTGGTAACCACCCCAGCTTTGCCCCTGTAAACCGATATTGTCGCGGTCAACAAAAGGATATTCGCATAGGGCAAGTACTCCGCTCATGATACACTCATAGGCGCTTTTTCCCGGATGCCCCGTGCTGTAATAAATATCCGGGACAAAAATCAGGTAGCCATTGCTTGTGTACATCGGAAAGGATATAACTGAATAACTGGGCTTGGGCGCCAGGTAACGGTTGATTGTTTCAGAGTTCCTTTCATAATAATACACGATCATGGGATATTTCTTCCGCGAATCGAAATTATCAGGTTTGTACAGCAATCCTTTAAGTTTCCTTCCGTCCAATGATGTCCAGTTGACTGTTTCAACCGAGCCCCAGAGATAGTTTTTTTGCTGCGGGTTGGCGAAGGAGATCCTTCTGGCATCCGTAAAATCCATAAGGGAGTAATACAGGTCGGGATAATGCGAATAAGTCATCTTGCGCCAGATCAGTTTATCTGCATTCTTTGCTTTCAACGGGGTGGAGAAACTGAAATTGTCATAAACCAACTGCTGTGGTACTGCTGTGGATTCTTCAATTTTTATGTTATAAAAACCCATCCAATTGTTATCCTCATCAAATCCACGCAGGAGTAGTTTCTGTCCGGGAATAAAAGCGTATTGCTCTCTGTCGAGTGTTACAATTCTTAACCGGATGTTGTTTCTCCGGCCGTATCCATTTGTCAGGTTCCTGGCATTTTGTGGTTTTGCAGGGTTCACAAGCCACAGGTCGTACCTGTCGTAAATCAGCACATATTTATCACCTTCAACCCAGCCAGCCAGTCCGTAAGGATAGGGTTGGGCGGGTACATCAAAAACCTCCTGGTAAACAGGGTGGGGAATGGCCAGCGACAGATTGAAGCTTTTACCATTCTTTATATCCATGGCCCGCCAACTGCTGTCTGCACTTTCGTACCAATAGACATATTTTTCTCCTGGCGAAACCCCGATATCATCATCTTTTTCTGTCAGGATTTTCTTTTTTTCACCTGTTTTAAGATTCACCAGCCAGGCATCAAATTTCCGGGCCGATGTCCAGGTATAGGATTTGGCATACGGTTCGTTTTCAAATACCATGGCATAATCCCCATCCCCGTTACGGTAGGTCCTGACGCGGCCAAAATTGGTATCGCCAACCTGAATAAATTTATTATTTTTTGGTAAATAAACCGATAGATACGTCTTTCTCAGATCGCTTTTCAATTGCACTTTCTGCTGTGGCTGAAGGCGTTTATCCCGCCAGTTCCAGATATCCACATGATATTTTTCTTCTGCCAGCAGGGTGTCTTCCGGTTCTTCAACCGGTTTGGGTGCAACACCAAAATATAGTTTTTCTCCTGATTTGGAAAAATACACCGAGCCATTGTCGGAAACACTCCAGCCTTCCCTGAACCCGGGCGTTTTCTCACCTACCACCATTTTGGGTGATGGTTTTTCCGTTACCGAATACCAAAGCCTGTAAAGTTTAACCCTGGATGTATCTTCTGTCAGCAGAAAGGCAGCTTGCCTGCCGTTATGGTCGAGGGCTATTTTCTTCAGGCTACCGTTGGTGCTTTTTAGTAATGATTCTGATCCTGTTTCAGCATCCAGTATCTTCAGGGCAAACGAATCAATGGTGTCGTTGACACTTTGCAGGAAAAGGACCTGGGTGCCATAATCCGACAGGTTGTATTCCAGCACTTTATCGATGGATTTCATCAATCCTGTCCCGGCATTATAGACCCATAGGGTATAAGTATCTTTATCGCCTTTCTTTCCCTTTTTTGATTTTTTTGGTGGTGTAACCACATCACTGCTGTCACTCTTTGTGCTGTCAGCTTCAATCTCTTCAACCTCTGGCGTTTGGATAAGGGCTGCAACTATATTGTTATTTTTTGAACTTACACTGAATGATTTCAGTCCGGGCCTTGTAATAAAACTGTCTCCACTGAGGGTGTAAATAAACAGGGAGTCTTTCGGCATTTTGTCTTTTTTTGTTTTCTTCAGTTTCAATGCCCTGACCATTTTGTACGGAGGCCTCACTTTAAAAACCAGGAATCGTGAGTCGGGTGTAAAAACAGCACCCCCTCCCCTGACGAACGAATCAAGCTTGCCTGTTCCCGAACGATAAAGGTATAGCACCGGGTCAAGACCGGGTTTTTGATGTACAACATTGTAAGCTACATAGCCCCCGTTATCAGAAATTACCTGGTATCTCACTTCATTCCATTGGTCATACACTGAATGATCCAGTGGGATTTTTCCTGATTGCCCCAAAAGGGTTGTTGCCTGGAAAAAGATGATCATCACAATTCCAGGGATTGTCCATTTCCATTTGTTCATAATTCTTTTTTTAAACTCACTTCTCGCACAAGATCAATCAATGAATTCTAATCAATAACTTCAAATATTTCCCCGAAAGGTTTTTTATTTGTTGGGGCCTTTTCAACGGCCGGACGCCCCAGGGATACCATGGATGTCAGGTGCCAGGGCTCCTCAATGCCGAGAATTTTTTCGAGTTCTTCTTTGGCCGTAAGCGGAGAGCTCATCCAGCAGGCTCCATATCCCATTTCAGTTGCCGTCAGCAATATATTTTGTATGCAGGCACCGGCCATTTGCATATCCGGATAATTGCGTATCCGGTTCAACTCATCGTGCGAAATACGGGCTCCTTTTTCGAGAAAATCCTCGTAAGGGTGCATAGCCATCACAATCACAGCAGGAGCATTTTTGAAAAAAGTAGAAAACCATTCCACCTGCGATTTTACCAACAAGCTCCGGCTTGATTCATTGGCCGGAATAGACATGATCTTATCCGAAATACTCCTGGCCATATTTTTCAGGACTTCCTTGTTGGTAATGGCAATAAACCGCCAGGGTTGCTGATTGTTGATGCTGGGTGCCAAACCTGCACGCCTGACCATTTCTTTTATGTCTTCCGGGTTTACAGATTCATTTAAATAATCCCTGATGCTGGTTCTTTTTTCTATACTATCCACCAATTCCATAATATAAACCTATAATATTTGACTTCACAAGTTAACCATAATTTTAATAATCTATCCTTATTAGGATTCCTGTCAGGAGCTTATTATTTTTGCGTAATTTCCGTGCGGATAAAAAATATTTTTACAGCGTGATTCAACTACTTCGAAAAAGAAATCCAATTGCCTATTTAATTATAGCACTTTATACAATTGCTGTTTTTCTACCTTTATTTTTCCGTGATGGAATATCCATGGACTATTCAAATTCCTTTCTTTTCACTTTCATGGACTTGTCATTCATTCCCCAATCATTTACTTTCTGGGCTGTTTTGGGGATTATAATGGTCTATGTCAACGGGCTTTACCTGAACAGAATCTTTGTAAAATATAAAATTCTGGAACAAACCGCTTTCCTGCCTTCCTTTATTTTTATCACACTTGCCGCCACCTATCCTGAAATAATACGCTACCCTGTTTCCCTGATAAGCCTGTTTATCATGACCTGGGTGCTCGATAACCTACTCAAAATTTTTGACCTGGAACTGGCTACTCAAAATCTGTTTTTTGTCAGTGCTGCCATTGCGTTATGTACTCTTTTCTTTGCCCCGGCCATTCTATTTCTGGTTCTTGTCATTATTGCCCTGCCGGTATTGAAACGCCCTACCTGGTGGGAAATGTCCATCATCCCGTTTGGGTTTTTTATTATCATCTACCTGGCCGGGTTCGGATTTTACCTTAACGACCATCTGGATGTATTTATTAATAAATTTTCAGACACTTTCCCTTTGGCCAAGCTCAATTATCCTCATTCGACATCCATCAATATCGCCCCAACTGTCTTCATATTTATCCTGCTTGCAATAGGATTTTTCAGGTATTACCTTGTAAGGTCTTTCCGAATGGTAAGGGATATCAGGTACAACAGGGTTTTTAATACTTATTTTGTTATTGCCCTGTTAATCCTTTTTCTCACCGATACTCCGGTTTTTGCATCTGCAGCCATGCTGCTGCTACCGGCCAGCATATTTCTGGTTACATTGTTCGTTGAAAAAGAAGGACGATTTTATAATATACTGCTTTATCTCTTGCTTGCCAATATGATCATCAGCCAGGCCTTGCTATTTTAATGGGCTTCGAGCCAGTTGTTCCCTCTTCCAATTTCCACCACCAATGGCACTTTTAATTCCATAGCGTGCTCCATGTTGTACTTAATTATTTGCACAACCGTTTCTTTTTCTTCCAGATAGGTGTCAACAACCAATTCGTCATGCACCTGGAGGATCATTTTTGACCGGATATTCTGTTTTTGAAATTCGTTGCTGATACGTACCATGGCCATTTTTATCAGGTCGGCTGCGGAGCCCTGTATGGGTGCGTTGATGGCATTCCTTTCTGCAAATGAGCGTTGCATGGCTGACCGTGAGTTAATATCCCGCAAATAACGTCTTCTCTTCATCAATGTTTCGGCATATCCTTTTTCACGTGCTGTTTCAATGCATTGATCCATGTAATTTTTGATACCCGGATATTTTTCGAAATATTGCTTTTTGATTTCCGATCCTTCTGACCTTGTAATACCAAGCCGCTGGCTTAATCCCCAGGATGAAATGCCGTAAATAATACCAAAATTCACTTCTTTGGCTTTACGCCTCATCCCAGGCTTAACCTCATCCCTGCTGACATTGAACACCCTGGCAGCCGTGGCCTGGTGAATATCAAAGCCATGGACAAAATCATCGATCATAGCGGTATCATTGCTTGAATGGGCGATAATACGCAATTCAATTTGTGAATAGTCGGCTGAAATCAATATCCTGCCGGCATCTGAGGGTATAAATGCCTTCCTGATGAAACGCCCTCTTTCGGTGCGAATAGGAATATTCTGCAGATTGGGATTTTTTGAACTCAACCTGCCTGTAGCTGTCCCGGCCTGGTCGTAGGTCGTATGCAGCTTGCCGGTTTCTTCATCCACCAATTGTGGCAAAGCATCTACATAGGTGGATTTCAGCTTTTGTATTTCGCGGTAATCCAACACCAGTTCAGCTATTTTGTGTTTTGCCGCCAGCTTTTTTAGCACCTCTTCATTGGTGACATACTGCTTTGATTTCTTCGTCTTTTTCGCATTAGGGTCCAGTTTCAGGATATCAAACAACACATGCCCCAGTTGCTGCGGTGAATTCAGGTTAAAACTCACCCCGGATATTTGCAGGATATCCTGCTCCAGCTTGTCAAGGTCAGTTTTCAGGGTTACCGAGTAAGCTGATAACACAGGTATGTCAAGCCTGACACCTGTTTGCTCCATGTCTGCAAGAACAAAAGAAAGGGGAAATTCAATGTCATTGGCCAGGGACATCATATCCAGCTCGTTTAATGCACCGGATAGTGGTTTGTACAAGGAAAGCATGATAGCAGATGTCCGTGCATCCTGTGTCCCTGTTTTTTCATCCCCGAAAAGCTCGTCAGGCTGAAGGGTAAAATCCAGATATTTCTGGGCTAAATAATCTATTTCACTCCGTCCTTCCGGTTCAAGCAAGTGCTGGGCAAGCCTGGTATCGAAACTATTTTTAAGCTCAAAGCTTCCGTATTTTGCCAACACATTCAATAGGAATTTCAGGTCGTAACAAATTTTCAGATTTGAACTTTCTGTAAATAAACCGCTGAACAATGGCAGGATATCACCAGGTGTTTCCGGAAAAATGTAATGATATACCACTTTGTCGAAAGAAGCCAAAGCCACTGATACCGGCCTCGCTTTTCTGAAATTGTCTGAATTAAATACAAAATTAATAGCCACAACTTCCTGCCCGGCCAGGTTGTCAAGAGCCTCCTTAAGTTCCGTTGTTTCTTCAATTTCAATAAAAGTAAAGTCATTGATATCAAAATCTGCCTTCTTTTCACCTGCTTTTAAGGTTTCTTCATTTTCCGATGCTGAATCTGCAACAGGTTCATGTCCGAGCACTCGTTTCCCCAATCCTTTAAATTCGAGCTCGGCAAACAGGGTTTCAAGCTTTTTCTTGTCCCAGTCTTTTAACCTAAACTCATCTTCGTTGAATTCTACGTCCACATCAGTAATAAGCCTGGCCAGTTCCCGGGACATCAGTGCTTTTTCCCTGTTTTCTTCCAGGCTCTCTTTTACTTTCCCTTTAAGCTTATCCGTGTTTTGAAGCAGGTTATCAATGTTGTCAAATTCAGCAATCAGTTTTTGAGCGGTTTTAGGCCCTATGCCGGGTACTCCGGGAATATTGTCAACAGCGTCTCCCATTAACCCTTGTATCTCTACTACCTGTTCCACCCTTTCAATACCAAATTCAGCTTTTACTCTATCCACATCCCATAATTCAGGTGGGTTTCCTTTTCGTCCCGGTTTGAACAGGAAAACATTTTCCCTGACAAGCTGTGCATAGTCTTTGTCGGGAGTCAGCATAAATACATGAAACTCCTTTTCAGGAATTTTCTTTGACAAGGTGGCAACAATATCGTCTGCCTCATAACCCGGCCTTTCCAGTACGGGAATATGAAAAGCATCCAGTAGTTCTTTGATAACAGGCAACGCCAGCGTGATATCTTCCGGTTGTTTGTCCCTGTTGGCCTTATAATCGGAAAAATCATCAACCCTGGTTGTCGGTTCGTAACTATCGAATGCAACAGCCAGATAACCGGGCTTTTCCTTGTTGATGGTATCCAGTAAAGTAGTCAGAAAACCAAATATGGCAGAGGTGTTCATGCCTTTGGAATTGATACGGGGGTTGTTGATAAAGGCAAAATGTGCCCTGTAGATCAAAGCCAAAGCATCCACCAAAAAAACTTTCTTTTTATCTGACATACTTTTAATTTTCCTTCATTATTGAATAAATTCAATCTTATCGCTCAGGGCTTCCAGCGCTTTGACCTTGTCGGTAGAATTTACCACTACAGTAATATTATAATAACTACCCCCATAAGATATCATCCTGACAGGTACTTCTTCGAGGGCAGTAAAAACTATTTTGGCATAACCTTTTTCTTCGGCCTTAAAATTCCCTACAATACAAATGATGGACTGGTCAAGGTCTATTTCCACCTGGCCTAATTTGGATAGTGCCATCCTGATCCCTTCCAATTGATCCAGGTTGTCGATGGTCATGGATACAGCCACTTCAGAGGTAGTGATCACATCAACCGGAGTTTTAAATCCCTCGAAAATCTCAAAAATCCTTCTTAAAAAACCGTATGCCAGGAGCATCCTTCCTGATTTCACCTTGATCACGGCAATTCCGTCTTTTGCCGCCACAGCCTTGATCCCGGTACCAGTTAATTTATTGCTGATTACCGTTCCCTTCTCCTTTGGCAGGAAAGAGTTCTTCAGCAATACCGGAATATTTTTATCCATGCATGGGATCAGAGTAAGCGGATGGATGATCTTAGCCCCAAAATAGGCCAGCTCCGCTGCTTCGTGATACGACAAGGCGGCAATGGGATGTGTGTTATTTACAAAACGCGGATCGTTGTTGTGAACTCCTGTTATATCCGTCCATATTTGTACCTCATCCGCATCAAGCACCGAACCCATAATGGTGGCGGAATAATCGCTACCGCCACGGCCCAGATTGTCTGCTTCTCCATATACATTGCGACAAATGTAACCCTGAGTGATAAAAAGTCTTTTCCCGTTATTTTCAGTCAACAGCCCTTTGAGCTTTTCACGAATATAGTAATTGTCAGGTTCCCTGTCCTTGTCGACCCTGATAAAATCAAGGGCATTCAACAGAACTGCATCAAAACCACACTCAGTAAGGTAAAGGTAAACCAAAGTAGATGTTAGTATTTCACCTTTGGAAAGGATCTCCTTTTCCTTCTTTTCATTCATTAAATATTCCGAATGGGAGATTATTTGGTTAAAATGTAGCGCTACCAGCTTCTCGAAATCCTCCCTGTTTTTACCGGATGTCAGTAAGGCCTCCGCCTCTTCAATAAACCGGGCCCTTAGTTGGCCAATAGCTTTATTAATCTTTTGTTTACTGTCCTGATAAAAATATCCGGCAATTTCGGTTAACTGGTTTGTAACCCCTGCCATAGCTGACAACACTACTATCTGAACCTCATCACTGTCAATTATTTTAACAATCGACCTGATCCGCTCTGCCGAGCCTACTGATGTACCGCCAAATTTCAGGACTTTCATTATTCGAAATTTTGCAAAGATAGGGATAAACGGATGTACACCTGAGTCAGGATTTTGTGTAATTGTACAGGTATTGACACCATGTAAAATCGAGTTTCATCCTTCCAATTATTAATCCCTTAATTGTCATAAAAAAACATTTCTGCACTCAGTGTTAACGAAAATCATGGCAGAACCATGAATTTTTACAGCGTTAATCCCGACATTACTCTTGAAAGATTCTCTTATTTTTTTTACCGATTTAAGGCTATCATGAGCAATAATCGGCACAAAGCGTAAAAACGCCTAATGACTTTTTTTGGTTAAATTATTTATATTTGCACCGCTTTTAAACGGTGGCTGTAGCTCAGCTGGTTAGAGCACCGGATTGTGGTTCCGGGGGTCGTGGGTTCAAGTCCCATCTGCCACCCCATAAAAAAAAGGCTGTCTTTACAGGCAGCCTTTTTTATTGCGTGTTTAAGCCTTAGGGATTGTCCATAAACATCCTCCACATCCTGGCTCAATCTCTTGCAAACCTAAATTTCCGACAAATCTTTAGTTTTTTTCGAGTTCATTCAGCCTCGAGAGGATTTCACTGTATTGAGACTTTAATTTTAAAAGCTCTGTTTCCAGGTTCTCATTCTGTGTCTTCAGGGCTTCAATGGTCTTATCCTGCTCCTGTATGGCTTTTGTCAACACCGGTATCAAACCGATATAATTAACTGATTTGTACTCAAACTTATCAATCGAAGTAACTTGATTCCCTGGTTTATTACCAAAAACCGGTGCGTATTGCTCCATGACCAGGTCGGGGAGTATTTTTTCAATATCCTGTGCCAGGAAACCATATTGCTCGCCTTGCGGGAAATTGAAACCTTTGTCTTCCAGTTCCGTTTTGAATTCAAAAGAAACAGGCTTTAGTTTGTTCACTACTTCAAGCGCTGAATTAAGTTCTTCGATATTTGTTTTCAGGTTGGCATCCGAGGGGTTGGACAAAGTACCTGTTACCATTACGTTGCCATCAAAATAGCCTGCATATTTACCTGAAGCGGGGGCTACCCTGGCATATATGGCATAGGTATTGGTCGCGGTACTTTTATTGGCATCAGCAAATACTGAAATATTCCAGGGTACGGATCCACCTCCTGAGATATCACCATATACACCATAATTGGCAGTATTACTTCCTGTAGCATATCCGTCCACGCCAATATTGAGGCCGCTGCCAGCTCCCTTAGCAGTGCCAAATGCACCATAATTTGAGTTACCTACACCGGTTGTAATACCGTTGACCCCGACATTGAAAAAGGCCGAACCTTTTGCCTCGCCTTGTGCACCTACGTTGAAACCGCCAGTCGAAGCGTCACCATAGGCTATGCCATGCAGGCCAAATGTGGAATCAGCATTAGCATTACCTTCAGCAACGGCCTGGACACCGTAGTTTTCGAGTGCACCTTTGGCAAAGGCATAAATACCTTTGTTGGTACCTGATGAAGAGCCTACGGACAACCCTGCAATACCTTCATTGGTGCCGGTAGCTCCATCAATAGTAGCCAAAATATTCCTTGACGTAACAAAAAAGTTGTCTGCCCCTGAGTTATAGGAATAGATCAGTGCAGGAATGTTTTTGGTGGTACTGTCAGTAACACTGAGTGCTGTTGTAGCATCATAGGTAAACATGGTCCCGATGCTGGCCTTACCGCTATTGAAATAGATATTGTTCCCGCTTTTTGTCCAGACAAGGGGAAGGGTGACCGTATTGCCATCACTGATACTTAGTTTGTCACCATTCAGTGAAAGGGTTTGAGACCCTGCAGATTGTGCTGCTTCAGCAGCATATAATGCATACGGGACAGAAAGTAACTCGGAAGTGCCCATCGGGTCGAAGCCATTGCCAAAATCCATTTCGATGGCAGTAAAATAGGCTCCTGCCCCCCAGTCAATATCTTCAAATTTTGCTGCGCTGCCTGTTCCCGTGGAGGTTCCCTTACCGATCTCGATATTCAGAAGGCCAAAATTATTGGTGGTCACATTGTGTGTCTCCTGCCAGATAATATTTCCCGTTGGGCTGTCAAGACGGAGTGATATCCTTACCGGAATAGCCGTATTTTTAATTGGGTCACCATTGGCATCACGTGCAACAGCCTGGTATTTGAATGCCTGTGGTGGCTGGGCTGCGACCAGCAGAACCATGGCTGAAATGAGCATTGTCAGGAATAGTCGAATTGTTTTCATAGCAATAGATTTTAATAGTTTTACCTAATTTTCTGAATTTTATAACTGGCATATAGCTGCCCCATTTCCGTGATCCTCAGTATGTATATGCCTTTGGACAAATTTTGCAGGTTCAATTCATTGTTGGCCCCAGCCAACTTTTTATTCGTGAGTTGCCTGCCCTGAACATCGAATAGTTGTAATTCCAGGTTGTTAGCTGTAGTGCCTGTTGAAATAATAATTTTATCGCTTGTCGGGTTGGGGTACACACGCAACTGCAAAACATTGTCATCAGGTACGGAAACCGGGATAAGCATGGTTTGATGAAAACCCTGTGTCAGGATATTGCTGCCGTTGTCAAGGGTTTCAATAGCAATTTCTCCCAATGTCCAGGAAAGGCTGGTACCCCCTGACTCGTAATAATCACCGGAACTGGCGATGACTTCCGGGCTAAGGCTTTGAGCCATAACTACACCAGATATAAACAGGCAAGCAATGGCTGAGAACATTATTTTTTTCATGGTTGAAATTTTTTAGGACTGAAATTAAGTGTCTGCAAGATAAAATT
>CAZVAY010000042.1:0-6646 GCA_964625265.1 uncultured Sphingobacteriales bacterium
CTCAGTTGAAATAATTTCTGCATCATCTACCGAATCTTCAATCAGGATAAAGCTTAATGGTTTGGTTAATTTTGCTGACATAGCTTTCGTTTTTGCCAAAATCAGGTTTACGTTGTTTTAAGAAAAACTAAAACTTCCTGAATTGACCTTATTACAATTTTAAATCCGGTGAAATATACGAACCGGTTTTTGGAAACTTTGTAGGAATCGGCTGAAATTTTTGTAGGCGTATTCCTACAAAATTTTTTATTTATTTATTAGTATTATATTTTCAAAAACCCATTAAACTGACATTCCCAAAAGCCGATTGCAAAAAAAATTGTTTCTGTGTACTTGCGAATTATATATTTGCCCAATACCCACAACCCAGCTATGGTGAATATTTTTAATGCCCGTTACGACAACAAAGGACTCAGCCTGGAGATACAAAAGAAATCAAGGTACCTGCATTATTTTACCTATGTGGCATTTTTGTTCCTTTTACTGGTCATTGGCGCCCATTTAGCTGAACAGGCAGGCATATACCATCTTATCGGGGATTTCCAGGCCTTGTTTTTCCTCTTGTTGTCTTTTTATTTCCTGAAAACCCTTCGGTACCGCACTGCTACTTATATCATCATGTGTTCATCACTTTTGATGATCCTGTTTATTTACGTAATCGGTGACTTTGAATCCCAGGTCCCTATCCCTGAACTCAGGCTTTACGAAACCCTGGTGGCCCTGATGGTTTTATTATTGGTGATCAGCATGTTTGCCAGTAACACAATAATTATTTATATTTATCTAATTGTATCACTTCCCGTATTGGTTGCGCATTTTATCGTTTTCAACCGGTTGAGGGATTTTGAGTTAAGCCCCCATTCCTATGCGCTTCTCATTACCGGGTTGCTCATGTTTTTACTTAGTATTTACACTGCTTCACGAATAGTGGGGCTGGCCGGGGATTTAGTCCGGGTGGCTCAGCAATCATTACATGAAAAATCACATATGCTGGATTCTATTTTTCAGCAAATTAATACAGGGTATAGCCTACAAAGAATTATTTACAGCAATGGCCGGGCGGTGGACTCGGAAATACTACAGATAAATGAGAAATTTTCAGGTACTTACAATATTGACACACACAATATCATAGGGAAAAAGATGAGTGAGGTTTTCCCTCTGTCCCGGGAATACAAGGTAAAATGGCTGCGGCTGCTTCGCGACCTCAAAGCTGATAAATCGGCCAGGATGAACCTGTTTAACAAGGAAATGAACAAATGGGCAAACCTCCAGGCATTCAAGATAAAAAAAGACCAGTTTATCCTGCTTTACTATGATATTACGTCAGAAATGGAAGCACAGGAACAGCTCAAATCAGCCAAAGAGAAAGCTGAATTTGCAAACATGCAAAAATCAAGGTTCCTTGCCAATGTCAGCCATGAGATCAGGACACCCATGAACGGTATCCTTGGCCTGACCAATATCTTATCCAAAACACACCTGGCCCCACAACAACGTGAATATCTCGAACTGATCCAGATGTCATCCGAATCGTTGTTAACGGTACTGAACGATATTCTTGACCTGTCAAAAATCCAGGAGGATAAAATTGAATTGCATTATGAAATATTTGATTTACCTCAATTAATTGAATCGATACGTAAGTCGTTCGAGTTCCGGCTTTCCGAATCAGGAGTAGTATTTCGCTCAGAAACAGATCCAACCCTGCCACGCTTCGTTTTTGGCGACAGCAACAGGCTCAGGCAGGTCCTGGTCAACCTCTACAGCAATGCCATCAAATTTACTACGGAAGGAAGTATTACCCTGACAACAGTTGTGAAGAACATTAAAGACGGAAAAGCAACTTTTGAATTCAGTCTTGCTGACACCGGAACCGGAATTCCCGAACACACCCGGGAAAGAATCTTTGACAGTTTTACACAAGCAGATTTTTCGCGTACACGTCAAAAAGGAGGAACCGGACTGGGACTGGCTATTTGTAAAAAACTTATTGAACTCATGGATGGGCACATTCATGTTGAATCAGAGGTTGGGCATGGGAGCAATTTCATTTTTGATATTAAAGTATCAATTCCTGATGAGGACGATATCAAATTGTTCCAAAGCCTGGATAATGAAATCCAGTATACTTTAGCAGACTTTTCGGGGATGAAAATTCTGATTGCAGAGGACAACTTTATCAACCAGAAATATGTGAGCGCCCTGCTTTCAAACAACGGAATAAAGTATAACATTGCCGCTAACGGCAAAGAGGCAGTTGAATTATTTAAATCCAATACTTACGATTGTATATTAATGGATATCCAGATGCCTGAAATGGACGGTGTGGAAGCTACACAAAAAATCAGGGAAATCGAAGCCGGAGATAGCCATATTCCCATTATTGCGCTCACTGCTTCAGCATTTATTGAAGAAAAAGAAAAATTTCTTAAAGAAGGAATGGATGACTATATATCCAAACCTGTTGATGAATCTAAATTACTTGATTCACTGAAACATATTAAAGCTGAAGCCAGGGCTGATAATCATGAAACTGAAAAACAAGATACTACTATGCAAAACGAAAAGCTAATCAACAGGGAAACTTTCGACCAGATGTACGCTCCTATGGGTGCCGAACTGGTTCATGAGATCATTGACATATTCATGAAAGAATATCCGGGCAGGCTGGAGCAATTTGAAAAAGACATTACGACTAAGGATATGGATAACCTGGCACGTACTGCCCATTCGTTAAAGGGAGTTGTTTCAACCATGTACGCCCAGCCTGTTGTTGAATTATGTGAAAAACTTGTTCAGAAAGGCCGTAACAATGACCCTGACGGTACAGCAGAAATGTTTGAGGGACTTAAATCCCTGCTACAACAGTTTGTTGAAGAACTTGAAGAATTGAAAGAAGATTATCAATAACAAAAACTCATCTCCTTCAATGTCATTCGATAGAAGGCTCTGAGATATAAATATGTGTAGGCTTATCAGCAACGGTAAGCCTATTTTTATTGGAAAATAAAAAAGGGTATCAATCAATACCCTTTTTGCTGACCCATCAGGACTTGAACCTGAACTCTTCTGAGCCAGAATCAGATGTGTTGCCAGTTACACCATGGGTCAATAATTCCTAAGAACCTGCTGACCCACCAGGGCTCGAACCTGAAACTCCAGAACCAAAATCTGACGTGTTACCATTACACTATGGGTCATAAAAAAAACGAGTGCAAAAATAAATAACTTAACCTAAAAAATTGAAGATTTTTTTCATATAAAATATTGACAGTTGAAAATCAGGTTTATATTAGAAGGTTTACAAATCAGGATAATTGATTTTCCATGTCAGGGTTAATCTCCTATGAGCCTGATAGGATTATAGGAGTCATCAGACCGAAGAAATAATTAAATTTAATTATTCCTTCGGCCCTTTGGGTGTTTAAGTTACCTCTCAAATATTTTTGAACTTTTTATTTGGCAAATGCTACTGCTCTTTTCTCCCTGATCACTGTCACCTTGATCTGTCCGGGATAAGTCATATTCTTCTGGATTTTCTGTGAAATATCGAAAGATAACTGGTCAGCAGCATCGTCCATTACTTTATCGCTTTGAACAATAACCCTGAGTTCCCGTCCTGCCTGAATGGCATAGCTTTTATAAACTCCTTCAAAAGACATAGCAATATCTTCCAGGTCGTTTAGCCTTTTAATGTATGATTCAAATATCTCTCTTCTTGCACCCGGCCTGGCCCCGGAAATGGCATCACACACCTGGACAATAGGTGCATAGTGGTCGGTCATTTCGGTTTCATCGTGGTGGGCGGCCACGGCATTAACAACAGAAGGATGTTCTTTATATTTTTCGGCCAGCTTACCACCTAACAAGGCATGTGGCAAGTCCGGATCCTCGTCCGAAACTTTTCCTATGTCGTGTAACAGGCCTGCTCTTTTTGCTTTCTTGGGGTTCAGTCCCAGCTCAGATGCCATGATGGCGCATAGCCTGGCGACTTCCCTTGAGTGCTGCAACAGGTTTTGCCCGTATGAACTTCTGTATCGCATGGTTCCTACCAATTTGATAAGTTCAGGGTGTAATCGCTGAACACCCAGGTCTATACAGGCTTTTTCTCCTATTTCCACCACTTCATCCTGCATAATTTTAGCAGTTTTTGCTACCACCTCCTCAATACGTGCCGGGTGTATACGGCCATCTGTCACCAGCTTATGCAACGATAAACGGGCAACTTCCCTTCGTAGTGGGTCAAAACCGGAAAGCACAATGGAGTCTGGAGTATCATCAACAATGATTTCAACACCGGTAGCGGCTTCGAGGGCACGGATATTCCGTCCTTCACGTCCAATGATCCTGCCTTTTATCTCTTCGTTTTCAATCGGAAAAACCGACACACAATTATCGATGGCCGCTTCAACAGCCAGCCTTTGAATGGATGACAGAACTACCCTGCGTGCTTCCTTGTTAGCGGTAAGTTTTGCTTCGTCAATGATCTCTTTTACCTTGGTTTTCGCTTCACTCTCAGCTTCTTCAGTCAGGCTTTCCATCAGTTTTTCTTTGGCGTCATGAGCCGACAAACCAGCAACTTTCTCAAGTTCCTGTACTTGCATTAGGTGAATCCTGTCCAGTTCTTCCTTTCTTTTCAGGTTAACTTGCTTTAAGCGATCGGCCTCATCAACCAGGGTATTCAATTCACTTTCCTTACGGCTTACTTGCTCCAGTTTGCGCCTCAGGTTCATTTCTTTTTCCCTGAACTTGTTTTGTGCGGCCTGCAATCCCTGGTTACGTTTATTTATTTCCTGCTCATGATTTGATTTCATTTGCAGAAATTTTTCTTTGGCTTCCAGAATTTTATCCTTTTTCAGTATTTCAGCATTTTCTTTTGCTTCCTTCAATACCGATGCCTTTTTGTTTTCCAATTCCTGCTCAGTATGTTTGAGCTTGCCGGCTAATATATTTCTTCCCAGAAAGGTCCCTCCGGCTATACCGGCTACCAATCCAATAATTCCATAAATCAAAGCTTCCATTATTCTATTTATTTATTTGTTAAACAGAATGGAACCTATTATGAGCTTGTAATCAGGAATTTTAGTCGTCTAACAGAGCGTTAAGTTCAACAAGTTTTTGTTCAAACGCAGCTTTGTTCTCGTCCAGCGAAAATTTTGAATTCAAAACCTCAGTGGCCAGGTCGAGGGCAACCATGGACAACGCAGCTTGTTTATCTTTAATCATATATTGTTCAGTATATAATTTGATTTTCTGGTTTACTTCTGCAGCGGCTTTACGGATATTTTCCTCTTCATCCGCATTCACTTTCAGAGGGAACGCCCGGTCAGCTATTTGAACTTTTATGGAAATCTGCTCTTTCATTCTGTTTTCCTAACTCGATAATAATTCCAATCCTTTATCTATTTCATCAATTAAATTATCAATATTCGTTATTAATTTTTTCTTATCCCCCTCGGGAATTTTTTCGTTAACCTGCAAATTTAAATATTTATTCTCTATTTCCTTCCTCCTATTTTCACAGTCCTCTAACTGGGTCCTTAGGTTTAATACCTCAGCTATCAACTGTTCATTTTCACCACCTATTTCAATATTCCTGTTTTTAAGTTCCTTAATTTTTTGCTTCAGCGTTTCAAACATGTTGTTCATAACTGACTTTTTAAATTAACTAAGACCTGATGGTAGCCGAAAAGGTTTTTTCTACCATTTTCAAAATCCTGACCATTACCTTATCAATTTCAGGATCATTCAAGGTTCGGTTTTCGTCACGGAATACCAGCCTGATCCCATAAGATTTATTTTCATTTCCCACCTTTTCGCCTTCATAAACATCAAAAATATTCAATTTTTTCAGGAATGGAATATTCAGGTTCATGATAGAATTTTTTAAAGAATAGAAATCTACTTTCTTATCCAGAACAATTGCCAAATCCCTTGAGATAGACGGGAATTTGGAAACAGGTGTAAAGCTCAGGGGAGTGCTTTTATACAGGTCAACAAATGCTGACAGGTTAAGCTCGGCATAAAATAATTCCGATGAGATATCAAAATGTTTATAAAATGTTTTTTTCAACTGGCCCAACTCAGCCAGCTTAATTTTCCTGTTGTAAATTTCGAGTTTGTAGTTGAACTTACCTTCATTCAAGGTTTTCTTTTGCTTAAGCCTTGCCGTTTCAATACCGGCAGTATTCATGAGGGTATAAACTATTTTCTTCAATGAGAAAATATCAACAGGCTTCGAACTTGTATACCAGTTTTCATCCTGCTGGTCACCTGCAACCCAAATCCCCAGTTTCTCTTCTTCCAAAAACTTCTCATGTACCTGAAAATAGATCTTTCCAATTTCGAAGAACCTGACATTCCTGATTTTCCGTTTATGGTTGTAGGCTATTGCTTCCAGCGCGGTTACACACAGGTCTGTCCTCATGGTATCGAGGTTCTGATTTACTGCATTCATGGCCTTAACCGGTTGCAGTGTCAGGCCGGTTTTTTCCAACAGATCAGGACTCGTAAAGGAAGGAGTCATTAACTCAAAATAACCGTTACCAACCAGAATTGAATTAAATTTCTGGTACAGTTCATTTCGTAAATCGGTGGTTCGGTCAGGAAGCGATGTGGTGAAATGCTCACTGACAGGCACTTT
>CAZVAY010000042.1:6746-12816 GCA_964625265.1 uncultured Sphingobacteriales bacterium
AGGATAATTATCGACAATCTCAGAACTCACATGCCCTCCGGTAACCTCGGAAATCAAAGCTGCTGCCCGGTGAAGGGCCAGTACTGTAAAATTCGGATCGGTTCCCCGTTCAAAACGGTAAGCAGCATCGGTGGCGAAACCATGGTTTTTAGATGCTTTTCTGATCACCCCGGGGTTAAAGTAAGCACTCTCAATCAAAATCCGGGATGTTGATTCATCCACCATTGTATTTTTACCGCCCATGACACCGCCCATGGCCACACCTTTAACAGCATCACAAATCATTATTTCCTGTCCATTCAGTTTTATTTCGGTCCCATCCAGGGTTTCAAAAGGAGTTCCCTGTGGTAAGCGTTTGACGATGATTTTCTGGCCTTCCAGCTTGTCAAAATCAAAAGCATGAAGAGGCTGGCCATTTTCGAACATCAGAAAGTTCCCGGCATCAACGATGTTGTTCACCGGGTTCAAGCCCATAGACCTGATTTTTTCCTTTAGCCATTCAGGAGAATCACCAACCGTAATGCCTGAAACAACTACGCCCGAATACCTGGGGCAAAGTTCAGGTTCTTCAATTACCACATCGAATTTAACCTCTCCGGATTCTTTGATCATCAAGGTTTCCGGATAGATTACAGTTGTTCCTAAAAAAGCGGCTACATCCCTTGCCACCCCCAGGTAACTATTGGCATCTCCCCTGTTGGGCGTAATAGCAATTTCAATCAGGTAATCGCTTTGACTGCCCAGGTAGTCTTTTATTTTTACACCAGGGGTCGCATTATTGTCTAATACCAGTATGCCATTGTGGTCATCGCCAAGTCCCAGTTCATCTTCAGCACAAATCATCCCCATCGAATCGACACCCCTTAATCTGGCTTTTTTTATTTTAAGGCTCTCCCCTTTTTCGTTGGTCAGTACCGACCCGACACAGGCTACAGGCACCATTTGTCCTGCTGCCACGTTGGGTGCCCCACAAACAATCTGAAGTGGATCTTCTTTACCTACCTTGACCGTGCAAACCGTCAGCGAATCAGCATCCGGATGTTTTTGTACCCGGACAACTTCACCGACAACAACGAGGTCATCAATTGAATCAACACCCGATAAGCTCCTTACCTCTTCTACTTCCAACCCGGTAGAGGTCAGGATGTCACACAATTCATCCACGCTGCCATGAAAGTCAACATAACTCTTTAACCACTTATAAGAAACCAGCATTTTAAAATACTTATTTATTTACCGCAAAGATAGCCAAATCTTAACGAGGAAATTAGATTATACATAACAGCCCGATTGTGATAATCCGTCAGGTTGTATGTTTAAAAAGATAAATGCAGGTCTTTATTTCAGGATAGTCTTGGAGATCACTACTCTTTGCACCTGATTGGTACCTTCGTATATCTGGCAAAGCTTGACATCACGCATAATTTTTTCAATTCCAAAATCACGCGAATAACCATCACCGCCCATAACCTGTACGGCATCTGTAGCCACCTTCATGGCAATATCTGAAGCCCGCATTTTAGACATTGCTGACAACTTGGAGTAGCCTTTTTCCTGTGTATCATAGGCCCATGCTGCACGCCAGGTAATGAGTCTTGCTACTTCCACATCCGTGGCCATATCAGACAACATAAACCCGATGGCCTGATTGGCAGCAATAGGTTTTCCGAATTGCACCCTGTTTTTGGCCCAGTCACGCGAAACTTCATAAGCTGTTCTGGCAGCGCCAAGACTTAAAGCAGCCACACCGGTACGTGTCCTGTCAAAGGTTCTCATGGCAATCGGGAAGCCGGTACCTTCAGTGCCCAGCCTGTTTTCTTCAGGTATTTCCACATCATGAAAGATGATCTCATTTTGTACTGATGCTTTCTGTCCCATTTTTTGCAACCTGGGTTTGATCTCAATTCCATCCGATTCACGGGGGACAACAAAAGCTGTCAGGCTCCTGGCTCCTTTTTCAGGATCAGTGACGGCAAATACAGTGAAGAAAGAAGCCACCTCGGCATTCGTAATAAACCTCTTGTGACCGTTAAGGATATATTTATCGCCATTCTTAATGGCTGCCGATTTAATTCCGGCTACGTCCGAACCGGCATTGGGTTCGGTCAGGCAGTATGCTGCCACACCTTTTTCTTCATTGATCCGTCCATAAAAACGTTTTTGCTGATCATCATTGGCTGAAAGTAACAAGGGTGTTAATGCCAGTGTATTGGCATCGATACCAATCCCTATCCCAATACATCCTGCACCCAACTCCTCGGAAGCAAGAGCGCCCTCAAATAAGCTGTAACCGTTTCCACCGAATTTCTCCGGGATAGGCCCGTTCATCAAATGTTCTTCGTACGCAGCTTTTACCACATCCCATGGAAAAACTGCCAGTTCATCATATTTGAGTGCATTGGGCTTTATCCAGCGTTCGGCAAAATCCCTGTATTTCTCAATAATTTCCTGATGCCTTGTAGTTAATGAAAAATCTACCATAGTAATATATTTTTTAGTCCCTGGTTAATAAAATTGCTTTTAAAATACGCCTGCAAATTAGCTATTATTTTTTATTTTACACAGCTGCTATCCTCCTCCCTGATAGAGATAGTTTTGGAATAAATTCATTATTTCTCAAATCAATCAATAACAATAACACCTGGTTTTTCAACTACCTTCCATTGTATTTCTGTTACTTATAAATATTTTTTATAAATTATTTGCATCAGCACAAACCACTATTTTATATTGACGCCAACATTCAACTTTAATTTTTTGCTAAATGGAACTAGCTTCTCCACAACCACCAATGATTATTGATTTAATAAACATTCAGGAGAAGTTCCTGGCTATAATGATCACGATTCTTGCCCAATTCAGTAAATTCACTGAAAAGAACCGAACGATTAAAACCCTGTTTTAGTTTTCATTTTTCATAGCCGGGGGAAGCCTGCAGATTGTTCACATGAAGCAGGCTTCTTTAATTATATTAAAATCTTAAAGGGTAAATTCACATAAAATTTCCCACTTTTGTAATTCACAATTTAAATTTTAAACGTGTCTATGCCTAAAGTTAAATCCATCGAAAAATTGTTAGGTCAATCTTTCTCCAGCCAGGATGAGCCAGAACAGTTTAATATGAGGTCTTTAATTAAATTAAATGAGAACGGGGATGTTCTAAAGGAAACTCTTTTTAATATCGATGGGGAAATTGAACAAGAAAACACGAATAAATATAATGACAAGGGTTTGTTAACTCACCAGAAAAGCAACCAGATACAGGATCAGGTTGTGGAAGAATTTTTCTACACTTATGATAAAAATGGCAAAAGGGAATCTGAAAAAATAATATATGGCGATGGCTCGGTGTCATTAAAAACGGTAGAAAGGCTGGAAAAGGAACTTGTTATTACCATACTCGATGAAGACGGTGAGTTTGAGGGAAAGGAAATTCACAAGTTTGATGACAATAACAATATCCTGGAAGAAACTACATGGGATGAGGAGAATATTGTTCAGGAGAAAAATATTTACATCTACGATGAGAACCAACGACTTGTACTAAAGACGGAATATGGTTATGAAGAGGAATTTGTTTCGCAAAAGCAAATAGAATATGACTCCGGGGGAAACCCGGTTAAAATTGCTTCTGTTGCAGAAAACGGTAACCTGATATCGCTCCGAGAGAGTAAATATGATGATGCCGGGCTGTTACTTGAACAAAATATAGACGGATACCTTATCAAGTACTTTTATGACGACTCAGGCCGAATGACCCGCGAAGAGACTTACAATAAAAATAGTGTTCTGGAGGCCTATGTTGATTATTTTTACAACAATAATAGTGAACTGCAAAAGTCTGTTTCTTTTCAGGCATCCGAGTATTTTGTCTCAGAACCAGGCTTCTTCCCGACCGCAGCGGCTACATTTATCCATTCAGCGTACCCGTACACTTTCTTTGAATGATCACAATTTACCCTTTAAGTGCTTCACAATGGTCCTTTTGTTCCAATCAACCGGAACTTTTTCAATCTTTAAAATCCAGTTTTTATCAAGCTTGTATTTCTTATTGGTGATAAGCAGGGGGACAGCAGAAATAATAACAACAGCCACCCCTACAACCATAAAGGTAACACCAAATGCTACAGCGAATACGCCTCCACAGGCATCCGTTGCCATCACATAACCATAATAGATCAAATATCCTCCAACAGACGATATGGCAGTTCCAGTACCCAACAAAACTCCACCACTTGCATGCAAAATACCCATTCCGGTAGTCCTCGCAGCAATTTTTTTAATCTCCGACCCGGTAAATGCCCGATCACCAATAATGAAAATACTATCAGCTATGCTGTCAAGACGGCCTTTTACTTTATTTTTTGGGTCTTCTTTTAGCCAGTACTTAACTTTTTTATTTTCCTTTAAAATTTTGAATTTGTTTTTGGATATATGCTCCAGTACCAGAATATTTTTATACCCTACTTCTTCCTGGGCATGAACGACAGATCCAGGAAACAGAAAAAATACTAAAAATAGTATGGCGAAAAATTTTTTTATCATCATTTTATTATTTTTTAGTTTATTCATTTTCAAGATGGTGACATAATAAAAAAAATACGTACAAAAAGTTATTAACAAGTATCATCGTTTTTTTTTTGTTCAAAAATAATATTTATTTAGTTTTAAGGTTTGATAATTTCATGTTTAATTACTCAAAAATAAAGAAAAAACTTTACTAACTAAAATTGCTGGGGGTAACTATATGGACTTTTTTACACTTGATATTGCTGTTTTTGGTTTAACTATCTCCAATTTTATATTGGCGGCATTGATAATTATTCTTGCACTTATTGTGTCTGGGATTATTCTGCTGGTCAGGAACATCCGGCCTATTCTGGGTTTTCTTCTGTTGGTCTTTGCCCTGGCATTGATTATCGGGATCAGTTACGATGCCCCTGGAATTGAAAGAGAGTTGACAAAATTCTGGTCTAAGGTTGAAGCTCCTGAAGCTACTCAGACCGTTGATGACAGCGCAGAATAGACCTTTCCTACATATCGTAACTTCATTATGGTAGAAATGCTACTGCGCTAACGGTATTAATGCCCGGTTTTGAATTAACAGGAAGAATTACAATACCTTTTTGATCTCATTCAGGAACATATCCCTGATTTTAACCAGTTTATCCCGTTCCAGGTTAAGACTGAATATCCGCACCACATCCTTCACGCCTCCATTGATATACATGGTACCCAATGCGGCATCAAAGTCTTCGTGATTCCAGTTGTTCTTGATATTAAATGTTATCTTCTCAAACATTTTCCACGATAGCAATTCGGATATGGTCAGGTAGGCCATATTGCAGTCATTCTTATCCATATAAATACCTTCATTTTCCGAGCAGGTTATTTTGAAGTATTTTTTGACACGGATAATGGCTTTCTCACTGACCTCTTTCCGTTTTAAAAAATTAACCCCTTCATTCAGGAAACACTTCTGGATTTCCTGGATCATAGAGTAATTCTCGAGAAAACGTAACCTGATTGCATAATAGGTTTTATTGAAGATTGTAAGCCTGGATGATGCAGTATCCAGTTCCTGTGAAAAGTACCTGGCAATATTCTGATTTAATCTGGATATTTCTTCCCGCCCTTTATAAGATTTCATGATGATAAAAATCGACTTTGGATTTTGGTTTTGTGGATCGGCATGATGATAACCGGGAAAGGGTTCTTCGGTTTCAAGCACCCATGTACCTGGAATTATCTGGTAATCCAGTGTTGAAACTGTTTCTTCCTTGGTAATAGTTCCGATTGTTTCAATTATTAAATTTGATTCCATGTGAGTTGATATTTATTTCCTTTGACAAATGTACATGAATTTTGTAATTCCCGTGGGACATAATTGATGTTTTTATTATCAACATCCAAATTATTCCTTTTGCTCCGGACAACGATAAATAGTTTATTATATTTTACTAGGTTTAGTAGCAGGCGGGGTAGGCGGCGTTGCACTGCGCGAGGGCGGGGGAGAAGCAGTAGAAGCGCACGCCCGACTGCCAGTCCGGGGTGGCGTGGAAGGCGCCGG
>CAZVAY010000043.1:0-12701 GCA_964625265.1 uncultured Sphingobacteriales bacterium
AAAAGACTTAATTCTTCCGGATTTTATTGACAAAATAAATCAATCTCTTTTGAATAAAAGAATAGTATGGGTGTTTTATTCAAATAAGTGGGAAATTAACCGGGCTGGCTTATTTGTTCAAGTCTTTCGACATCCAATAATTCCATCATTTTGTCAGATTCCAGGATGAGCTTATCATCCTTAAACTTTTTTAATACCCTGATCACACTTTCTTTCGACAGGCCTGTCATTTCAGCCAATAACTGCCTGGAAAATATCATTTTAAATGGATTTTTCATTAAAATATTCCTGGATATATGCAATAATGCCTCAGCTATCTTGGAGTTCATCTGCTTGTATCCAAGCGTAACAAGTTTATCGAAAATTACCAGCAGGTTTTCATTTGTGTATTTTAACATGTGCATGGCAAAGTCACTATTTTGCCTTAACAGTTTATGAATGACACTAATATCAATAAAGCATGCAGATATATCAGTAATAGCTTTGGCAGAATAGACAAGGTTACTGTTTACGCCCAGGCCTGGCCCCCCGGTTAATTGTCCGGGTTGAAGAATATTAATAATTAAATTAGTGCGCCTGTTTACTTCAAAATAGACGGAAGCGAAACCGGACTTCAATACCATCAGGTGGGTAATTTGTGATCCTTGTTTTAAAATGGTTTCACCGGCTTTGTAGTTCAATTCGAAATGATTGTCGTTTATCAGTGAGATTTCATCTTTGCTTAAAGATGAGAATGCACTGAAAACGCAGTTGCAATTGAAACAGTCTATTTTATTATTAAAATTGAAGGACACAGTCTGTGAATTAAATAACAAAATGGGTTATCAAAGATACAATAACAATGAAAAATTAATGGGGAAAACTATTGAACTATATCAATAATTAGTTGTCTTGCGTCAACCTGATCTGTGTTCTATTGAAGATGAGAATAAGAAATCCGGGAGATATCAGTCACGAATAGCTTTAATTCCCGGTAGTTCTTTTCCTTCGAGGAATTCAAGCATGGCACCACCACCGGTAGAAATATAACTTACCTTGCCAGCGTAACCGAATTTTTTCACGGCAGCCACTGAATCTCCACCGCCAACCAGGCTGAAGGCTCCTTCTCCGGTAGCATTAGCAATGGCTTCGGCTACTGAGACAGAACCTTTTTTGAATACATCAAATTCAAATACACCCATCGGGCCGTTCCACAATATGGTTTTACTCATTTTAATCACCTGGCTAAACGCATTGATTGCAACTGGTCCTATGTCAAGCCCCATCCAACCATCAGGAATGTCCATGCTGTCGGCCATCCGGGTATTTGCTTTGTCATCAAAAATATCCCCGCATACCGAGTCCTCAGGCAAATACAGCTTAACATTTTGTTCATCTGCCATTTTGATGATCTTGTTAGCTACTTTAATACTGTCTTCTTCCACAAGAGAATTGCCTGTTTTTCCCCCTTTAGCTTTAATAAAGGTATAGGCCATTCCACCTCCAATCAGGAGGTTGTCAACTTTTGGAAGCAGGTTTTCAATTATCAACACCTTATCGGAAACTTTAGCACCACCCAAAATAGCTGTAAAAGGTTTGGCTGAATGGAAGAGTACATTTTCAATATTTTTTATCTCATTGACCATCAGGTAACCGAAGCACTTATTTTCAGGGAAATAATTGGCAACAATGGAGGTACTTGCATGGGCACGGTGTGCAGTACCAAATGCGTCATTTATATAGATATCACCTAGCCTGGAAAGTTTTTCTGAAAATGCTTCATCGCCTTTGGTCTCTTCTTTATAAAACCTCAGGTTCTCCAAAAGCAGTACTTCTCCTTGTTTAAGATTAGCTGCTTTTGTTTCAGCCTCTTCTCCAATACAATCACTGGAAAACAGCACCTTGCAATTCAGCTTTTTAGACAAAGGATTTACCAAATGAGACAAAGAGAATTTAATTTCAGGGCCTTCCTTGGGCCTGCCCAGGTGCGACATGAGAATTGCAGAACCTCCGTCTTTCAATACTTTCTTTATTGTTGGCAACACGGCTACCATCCGGGTATCATCCGTGATATTGAATTGATCATCCAGCGGTACATTGAAATCTACCCTGATCAGGGCTTTTTTGTTTTTGAAATTAAAATTATCAATTGTTTTCATGCTAATGTTCTTAAATATCCGAAAAGACTATTCAAAAATAGTAAAGAATTCATTTTTATGGTAATAATATCATTTAGTAACTCCAATTATTTACCTGTGCCTTTGATAATGATGAGCAGGGTATAAAATACAATTTTAAAGTCCATGGCAAGGGACATGTTTTCAATATAAAGGATATCAAATTTCATTCTCTCAACCATTTGCTCAACATTTTCAGCATACCCGTATTTAATCTGTCCCCAGGAGGTAATACCGGGTTTGACCTTCAGTAGATGTTTGTACTGGGGGGCGATTTTCATGATCTGGTCAATAAAGAACTGTCTTTCGGGCCGGGGGCCTATAATTGACATATCACCCAGCAACACATTAAAAAACTGGGGAAGTTCATCAAATCTGTATTTGCGCAGGAATCTGCCAATTGGCGTAATACGCGGATCCTTATCGTATGAAAGTTCAGGCCCGTTTTTTTCAGCATTTTTAAACATGGTCCTGAATTTTATTATTTGAAAAGGAATACCATTTTTTCCTATTCGTTCCTGCCGGTAAAAAACAGGTCCTTTAGAGTTAACTTTAATTGCAATGGATAATACAAGGAATAAGGGGGAGAAAATTAAAAGTATTATTACTGAGTAAAAAATATCAATGACCCTTTTAAGGTTTTTTTGCCATAACGGTAGTATTTCCGGTGAAATATCAATAAGAGCAGTTCCGAAAATGTAATTCATCTTTACTGTCCCGCTGATCAGATCGTAGATATCCGGGACTATTTTGATCGTAACATTTTCATTTTCGATGCTGGATACTATTTGATTAAGTTTTTCGTGTTCATTTGTGTCTATGGCTACAATAACAACTTCAATTTGGTACTTTTTAATAATCTCCGGTAGGTTTTCAAAGGTACCGAGATGTTCCAGATGTTCTTCCAGGGCGGGTTTGGGATTTTTAACAACAGTCACGTAACCGACAATACTATATCCTTGCGAATATTTCTCATATTCAAGTTCCTTGTACAAGTCAAGAGCTTTTTTGTTATTGCCGATAATAATTGTCCTGAAAGAAATTTCCCGGTGCTTGATTTTCCATTTGATCAGGGTTAAAATTACAAGCCTTGAGACAGTAACAATGATGAACTGCAGGGAGAATAAAGCAATAAAAGTCAGTCGATAAAACCGATAATTTTTAACTTCGTCATCAAGTAAAAGCAGGAAAAACAACAGGATTGTACCCAGAAAGATGATCCCAAAACTTTGTGCCAGTTCCCTTAACCTTGATTTGAGGTAGATGTTTTTGTAATGGCCGGAAACCCAGAAGATAAAAATCCAGAAAAAAGGGATTACGAGCAGTGCAAAAAAGTATTTCTCACTGAATACAACCGGAACTTTATAACCATATTTTGCCGGCTCGATAACCAATTTTCGGAAAATGAAAAACAGCGTCCATGCCAGGGCCGATCCCAGGAAATCGGAAAGAAGGTACTCAATTGTAAACTTTCGTCTATTCAAAACGGATCATTTTTATATTGTCGAGATATACAGTGAAACTGTCATTCTGAGATGTTGAATTTATGGCCCCTAAAAAGAATTTGAAATTATTATTTATAGGTTCAAAGGTAAGTTCAGTTCCAAAATTAATGTATATTTTTTTCCATTGGTCTGTTGGGTTCAGGTTGATGAACCCATGCTGGGTATTGTCAGATACATTGATAGCAAAATAACCAATCGATAACTGGATGTCAGTTTTATAATTTAATTCCATGAAGACACTTTTATTTCTGGGAATACTGAATAGCCCTGTTGACTCGATCTCGAAAAGATCACCCGGAGAAAGCGTTGCCCGGAAAGAATAGTTGCCTTCAAACATTCCTTCACCACTCCGTTTTAAGGATGCTGTGTTTCTTGCGGTTTCCTGGAACAACATGGAAGGGCTCTCAAAATCTTCATTGATCAGAAAAGTAATCCCCGCGCCCAGGTAACTGAACGATGGGGTTAGCGTATCGACCTGGCCGGATTTGAGGTCTATATCAATGGAATAATTTGAATAAAACGGATAAGCAACCCTCGTATTGCTGATCCCGTTTTCGATGATCCCTGCCTGAATAGTTATTTCATGCACTCCGGATGCCAATACAGGAATTGTTACGGGTAATTCAAATGTTCCCAGGTACGAATTTCCGTCCAAAAATACCCAGGCATCGCTGATATTGTGAGAAAGTGATTTGACAGAATCATATTTCCCGAACAACTTAACCGTATCAATATGGATATACGAAGGTATTTCTTCATCCGGATTGATCAGGTTGCAACCGGAGAAAATGAGAGCTGCCAGAAATACCAATATGGAAAAAGGGATTATTTTCACAACAAGTTTGTTTTTCTTAGTGATTCGTCCATTTTTTCCATAATGATGTGAGCTGTTTTGAGCGCTTTAAATCCATCTTCAATGGATACAACCGGTTGTGTATTGTCAATAATTGCCTGGGCAAATAGACTTAATTCTTCTCTGATGGCATTACTTTCCTCGATTTTAGGCCGGTTAAAGACTATTTCCTTTTTGGGTTTTCCGTCACCGGTTTCTATCACCATGGCAAATGGGTTATTATTGTTGGCGGAAAAATCCCGGATGGAGTAGTTGGAAACTTTTTTGTCAAGGAAATCAATCGTGATATAGGCGTTTTTCTGGAACAGCCTCATTTTCCTTTCCTTTTTAAGAGAAGCCCTGCTGGCAGTAAAGTTGGCGACAAATCCATTGGTAAACTCAATTCTTGCATTGGCTATATCAGGCAGGTCACTGATCACCGGAACCCCGGTAGCCATCACATTTTCAATCTCAGCAGGAATCAGTTTCAGAACAATGTCAATATCGTGGATCATTAAATCAAGGACAACAGAAACATCTGTTCCACGAGGATTGTATTCCGCAATACGTGTACATTCAATAAACATTGGGTTATTGATGAACTCACGGGCTTTTTGATAAGCGGGGTTAAACCTTTCAACATGGCCTACCTGTGCTTTTACTCCCTTTTCTTTCACCTGCCGTACCAGCGTGTCAGCTTCTTGTAAGGTGTAGGTAAGGGGTTTTTCGATGAAAATATGTTTCTTGTTCGCCAGGGCCTCAATGGCACATTCAAAATGGTTTAGTGTGGGAGTAACAATATCTACCACATCAGAATTTTCGATTAAAGCCGAAGCAGATTCAAAACGCTTGATGTTAAACCGCTTTTCAGCTTCCTTCGCTTTTTCAGGATCCGGGTCAAAAAAACCGGATATTTGAAAATTTTGAATCTCAAGAATCTGCGATATATGAATCTTGCCTAAATGTCCTGCCCCAAGTACTCCTATTGTCAGCATTTGCCCCTAAGTTGGTAAATTTTATATTCGGGTGCAAATATGACCAAATTTTTCAGAATTTTGTCCATCTCAATGGGATACTATGATGTGGAAGGCCAACAACAAAATTTTCCTTGATTCAGTTTCATCAACGAATGATTATCTGGAAGAACTGGTGAACAATGGACTGCAGGAACCCGTGGTTGTCCGGGCTGGTTACCAAAGTGAGGGGAAGGGTTATGGAGCCAATAAATGGCACAGCCCGAAAGGCCTGAACCTGCTGCTTAGTTTTTCTGTATTTCCTGAATCCCTTCATCCTTCTGATATATTTGCCATTAGTGAAATTGTTTCGTTGTCAATAACCCAATTAATTTCCGGTATCACAACAAAACAGGTTTTTGTCAAATGGCCCAATGATATTTTTGTTGAGAATAACAAGATTGCCGGAATACTGATAAAGAATGAACTGGAACCCCACAAAGTAAATCATTCAATTATTGGCATTGGGCTGAATTTAAATCAAAAAGATTTTCCGGCTGAAATCCCAAACCCGGTTTCATTATGCCGGTTGACTGGTGAAAAATATAAACCGGAGGAGATTCAGGATGAACTGCTTACAATATTCAGCAGTTGGTACGGCCATCTTACAAGTGGAAATCTGGACCATATTCATTCAGGTTACATGGAGCGGTTGTATTTATATAACATGGAACATACATTTTATGAAAGTGGAAAGGCATTCACTGGGGTGATCAAAGATGTAATGCCTGATGGTAGATTGGTCATTCAAACCGAAACAGGGGACAGGATATTCGGTTTTAAGGAAGTAAAATTTTAATGTTGAATTAAATCAGTAGTATGGATTTGCTCATTAAAAATATCAAAGGCCTGGTGCAGGTATCAAATGAAGAACCCATGTTCAGGGCTGGTACTGCCATGGCCAAAATTAATGAAATCAGCAATGCGTTTTTATTAATATCTAACGGGACAATTGCCAGGTATGGCAAAATGGAAGAAATGGGGAATATTCATTACGATGAAATTCTGGATGCTAAAGACAGGTTTGTATTGCCTACCTACATTGACAGTCATACACACCTTGTATTTCCTGGCACAAGGGAAAAAGAATTCGAACTCAAAATAAAAGGCGCTACCTATGAGGAAATTGCTGCTTCGGGTGGTGGAATCCTGAATTCAGCCAAAAAGATGCATGAAATAAGCGAGGAAGAGTTGTTGGAAAGTTCCCTGCAGCGATTGTCTCAATTAATAAAAATGGGCACAGGGGCAGTGGAAATTAAAAGTGGTTATGGATTAAGCACTGAAGCCGAGTTGAAGATGCTCCGTGTAATTAAGAAAATCAGGAATCTTAGCCCGGTCAGGGTAAAAGCCACTTTTTTGGGGGCGCATGCTGTACCGGCTGCCTTCAAAAATGATAAAAAGGCTTACTTAAATCTCGTTATTAACGAAATGCTTCCGGAAATTCAAAATGAAAAACTGGCAGATTATATTGATATATTTATTGAAAAAGGCTTTTATTCGGTGGAAGATGCTGAGGCATTGCTTGAAGCTGCGGCCAAATATAAATTGAAAGCCAAAATTCATGTTGATCAATTGAACTCCTTAGGAGGTGTTGAACTTGGCCTTAAGCACGGTGCAATTTCTGTGGATCACCTGGAAAATATTACGGATGAGAGCATTAAAAACTTGCTCGGTACGGATACTGTCCCTGTGCTGTTACCATCGTGCTCTTTTTATCTGAACATGAAATATCCACCTGCCCGGAAAATGATCGATTCAGGTCTGGGTGTTGCCATTGCTTCTGATTTTAACCCGGGTTCCTCCCCTTCAGGCAACCTGAACTTTTCTATGGCGCTGGCCTGCCTGAAAATGAAATTGCTGCCTTCGGAAGCATTAAATGCAATCACAGTCAATGCTGCCAGGTCACTTGAGTTACAACATTCTCATGGCTCTATTTCACCTGGTTTTCCTGCCAATTTATTTATAACTGAAAAAATTTCAAACTGGGTGAATATACCGTATAGCTTTGGCAGGACACTTATTGATATGGTTATTCTGAATGGGAAAATATTTCATGGAATTTCGTGGTAAGAGCAAAGTGAATATTGTATTTTTCGTTTTTTTTCAAACATATAAATTTTCGAAATGAGACTGATAGAGTGCGTGCCGAATTTTAGTGAAGGGAAAAATATGGCTGTCATTGACCAGATAACAGCTGAAATAAAGAGTACCGAAGGGGTAAGTCTGTTGAATGTTGATCCCGGAAAAGCTACCAACAGGACAGTGGTAACCTTTGTTGGCGATCCCGATGCTGTTATTGAAGCCGCATTTCTTGCCATTAAAAAAGCCTCGGATTTAATTGATATGAGCAAGCACAAAGGTGCTCATCCACGTTTTGGCGCCACGGATGTATGCCCGCTGGTACCGGTGTCCGATATCAGCATGGAAGAAACGGTAGAATACGCCAGAAAGCTGGCAAAAAGGGTAGGAGAAGAGTTAGGAATAGGTGTATATTGTTATGAAAATGCTGCTTTTACTGAACAAAGAAAGAACCTGGCAAGTTGCAGGGCGGGAGAATACGAAGGACTGCCTGATAAGCTGAATGACCCGGAATGGAAGCCTGATTTTGGGCCATCCACATTTAATCCCAAAAGTGGTGTAACGGCCATTGGTGCAAGGGATTTCCTGGTGGCTATCAATTTCAACCTGAATACCACCTCAGTCAGACGTGCCAATTCAGTAGCTTTTGATGTAAGGGAAAAAGGCCGCATCCTGCGCAAAGGCAATAGTATTTCCGGTGAGATTGTCAAAGATGATAAAGGAAATCCAATTCGTCAGCCCGGAACCCTGAAATCCACCAAGGCTATTGGATGGTTCATTGACGAATTCGGCATTGCGCAGATTTCGATGAATATTACCAATATCAGTATCACCCCTATTCATATTGCCTTTGAAGAGGTTGTAAAAAGTGCCATGAAAAGGGGGATGAGAATTACAGGGACTGAAATAGTTGGACTGGTTCCACTAAAATCAATGATAGATGCAGGCAAATATTTCCTGAAAAAACAAAAACGTTCTGTTGGTATATCAGAAGATGAAATTTTGAAAATTGCCATTAAATCCATGGGGCTGGATGACTTGTATAAATTTAAGCCTGAAGAAAAGATTATTGAATATCTTATTGAAGACAAGAAAAGTAAAAAACTAATTGATTTAAGCCTGAAAAACTTTAACGATGAAACTGCTTCGGAATCCCCTGCACCTGGAGGAGGTTCAGTGTCTGCTGCAGTTGGGGCCATGGGAGTTGCCCTGGGAACCATGGTTGCCAATTTATCCTCGCACAAACGGGGATGGGATGACCGCTGGGAGGAATTTTCAGACTGGGCGGATAAAGGCCAGTTCTATTTAAAAGAACTTAACAGGTTGGTTGATGAAGACACCCAAGCCTTTAACAAAATTATGGATGCGTTTTCTCTGCCAAAGGGAACAGATGATGAGAAGAAGGTACGAAAGGAAGCTATTGACAGGGCTACAGTTTATGCCATTGAAATTCCTTTTACCGTGATGAAGACTGCCTTTGAATCGATGGAAATGCTCCATGCCATGGCAGATATCGGTAACCCTAATTCTGCTTCAGATGCGGGTGTAGGTGCCTTATGTGCATGTTTGGCTGTAAAAGGTGCTTATTTGAACGTTAAAATCAATGCTGCAGGAATAGCAGGGAACCCTCATGTTGAAGGTATCCTTAAAGAATGTAAAAAGTTGCTGGAGGATGCGAAAAGAATGGAAGTGAAAATATTAGATTTAGTTGAAAAAAATATCAATTCCTGATTTCTGATTATCAGAAAAGTACAGCTTATAGTTTTTTTATCAAATATTTTTATATATTTGCAATAATAGTTTTATATTTGTTTGAAAACTATCGCTATGCGCAGAAAAAAGTTTATTACAAATTATACGATAGAAGAAATGGAAAAATTGCTTCACAGCAAAGAAGATTATCGTATTGCCATGCGTTTAATGACCTGTATTCTTGTAGCAAAGGGTTTTTCAGTTACTGAATTACAGAAAATATTTTATTATAAATCCGCTGCCAGGTATTTCTTCTGGGCCAGAAGGTTCAATGAAGAGGGGATCAAAGGTTTAATGGACAGGGAAGGAAGAGGCCGTAGGGCAAAACTTAGTGAGGATGATTATGATAAACTAAAAGATATTCTGCTTAATGATAGCCCTGAAGACCATGGTTTTGATTCAAAAGTGTGGAATGGCCAGATTATTACCGATTTGATCAAGAAGGAATTTGGTGTGGACTACCGCAAAGCCAATATCTATATAATGCTCAAGAAAAAGCTAAAACTGGTCAACCGCAAAGCACTTGGTTTCCAGAAAATCGATGATTAGCGATTTTCAAATTATTTCTTCGTATAAATATTATTCATAAGATCTAGCTGCTCCCTGCTACCGAGGGCAATTAGTGTAGTGTTTTCCTCAAACATCAATTCAGGGTTCGGATTGAGTTTAAACTTGCCGGTTTTGTCTTGCATGGCGATAATATTGACTCCGGTTCTCTTTCTGAATCCCAGAGATTCGATGCTTTTATCCCTGAATTCCGGTTTTAAGAAATCAAAATGCAGCCCTTCGGTTTGGATATTGGAATCCACTTCCTTGGTAAGCAGGTTATAGAAATCGATAACATGCGGTTTAGAAACAAGGTTTGCCATATAGTGCCCGCCAATGATAGCCGGCATAACAACGTGGTTTGCCCCGGCACTTTGTAAAATACTTTCTGAGGAAAGTTCATTAGCCCTTGAAGTAATATCGATGTTGGGACATAATTTTCGGGCGGTCAGCACTACATACACATTATCTGCATCTGTGGGTAATGTCGTAATAAGGGCTTTTGCATTCCTGATGTTGGCCATCTCCAGGGTTGATTCCATTGTGGCATCACCTTCAAGATAATGGTAATTGTTTTCCTTCATCTGGTCAATAGCTTCCTGCTTTTTTTCGATGCATACAAACCGGACTTTATTATTTTCCAGTTCTTCACAGCATCTTTTCCCGTTACGTCCGTAACCAATCACTATTACGTGATCCCTGAATTTATTGATTTTATTCTGCATTTTCTTTTTATTTAAATTCTTCCGAAACTCTCCATCAAAGATATAGGTTGAAACCACTGTTAAAAAAAATGTAAATATTCCAAGGTAGGTTATGATCAGGGCTATGGTGAAAATCTTCCCTGGTTCCGAAAGTGCTGTCACCTCTCCATAACCCACTGTGGAAATGGTGATCACAACCATATAAAGTGCATCAATAATTGGCATGTTTTCGATCATGGAGTATCCGGTAACACCAATAAATATGGCAACTATAACCAGTAAGACTGCCAGCTTAACCCTGTTGTGAATAATATTGTACCAATATTTAAACATGCACAGATAATTTACGAAAGTGTAAAAATAACAAAAGCCCCATTAAACTTTCGCTTAATGAGGCTTTATTTAACTTATTCAAGCTATTTTACAGAATCGGAAAGATTTTTTCCGGGGCGGAATTTAACAACAGTTTTTCCCGGAATATTAATTTCCTGGCCTGTTTGTGGATTCCTTCCTTTCCTGGCAGCACGCTTTGAAGCAGAAAAAGTCCCGAATCCCACGAGGGTTACTTTATCTCCTCCTTGCAGAGCGTCAGATGTTGCACCTACAAATGCATTTACTGCATCTTGTGCCTGTGATTTTGTAATGCCGGCTTCAGCCGCGATTTTGTCAATTAAGTCTCCTTTGTTCATAGTTTACTTTTTAATTATTAATAAAAAACCTGTATTCCAGTAATTTCAATTCCAAATATAGGTTTTATTAGTTCATTAAGAATCATTTTTTCCGAAAAATTTATTAACAAACTCCTGTTGAAATCTTTGAAATTATCATTTTCGAACATTACTAAAAATATTCGCCAAACTGTTAAAGTTTCTATTGGCTGAAAATCAACTTGATATGAATTCATGAATCATTTATTCAGTTTATTGAGTCTTGAAGTGGTATTTATCATTGATAAATATCAAAAAGAAAACAATGGCAAATTCTTGAATAAAGTAGCTTAAAACCTCTTTTGTGAAAAGGTTTTAACTTTGATCAGATATTTATTATGAACCATTTTGACACAAAGATAGTTTTTGAGACAGGGCTCCTTGAATCCGGAATAAAGGAACTGAATTTTTCATCATTGTTTATTATAACAGATCAAAATACTTCCAGGTATTGCCTGCCGGCTCTATATTCATTATTACCCCTGTTAAAAAGTGGAACTGAAATAATGCTTCAGCCAGGCGAGAAGTGTAAAAGTATTGGTTCGTGTGAGATCATCTGGAACAATTTGCTTGAGAAAAATGCAGATAGAAAGAGTCTTGTCATCAACCTGGGTGGGGGAGTAATAACAGATGTTGGAGGTTTTGCCAGTTCAGTGTTTAAAAGAGGGATTCAATTTGTGAACATCCCAACAAGCCTGTTAGGCATGGTTGACGCCTCAATCGGAGGTAAAACCGGAATAAACCTGAATGGCCTGAAGAACCAGGTGGGCACATTTGTCCATCCAAAATTCAATTTTATCCATTATAATTTCCTTAAAACATTGCCGGAAAATGAGTTATTCTCAGGTTTTGGCGAAATAATTAAGTATGCCTTGCTTACGGGCGGACTGTTGTGGGACAGCCTTGATACAAAAATATTGTCCCCGTTAAATGGTATCGAAAATGTAATAAAGCCCTGTATCGATTATAAGATCGGTGTGGTAGAAAAAGACATGTATGAAAGCGGATTAAGGAAGGTACTGAATTTAGGCCACACCGTTGGACATGGCCTGGAATCGGTAATATTGTATTCTGAAGAGCAGGCTATCAGCCATGGGGAGGCAGTTGCACTGGGATGTGTGGTTGAGGCAGCCCTGTCCATGAAATATGCAGGATTAAGTGAGGGGAATTATAATAAAATTAAAAAAATTGTGTCATCCTGGTTTGACCTGTCCAGGCTCAGATCAGTCAATATAAAAAGTTTGGCAGAAAAAATTAAAGATGATAAAAAGAACATGGCTGGTGAGATCAATATAATTTTATTGAATAGCCCAGGGGATGTTATTCACGATTTTTTCATTTCTCCCGGGGACCTAAATCATTTTTTACAAGAGGAACTGAATTCCCTGATTTGAAATACGCAAGACT
>CAZVAY010000044.1:0-12689 GCA_964625265.1 uncultured Sphingobacteriales bacterium
TAAATCATGATAATCTGGCATCATTCAGTATGCAATTGGGTGACGGAGATGCTGTATTTACCTGAAATAAACTTTTCATTACTTTAAAATTAATTTTTAAAATTTGGGTAAAACCCTTATTATTGTTGAACTTAAAGAAATTGAACAATATTTAAATAATGATAAAATGAAGAAATTTACAAACTTACTTGCGTTAATTGCATTAGTATCATTTGCATTTAACAACTATGCAGCTAATAAACTTGAAATTACCAAAATTATATCCCCAGTCGTAAATTCCGATGTTACCATGGGTGAATTTCAGGATTACTCTGTTGAAATAACCAACAATGGGACGATTGATTTTACTGCTGCTGATACAGCCGCGATATATATTGGGTTTGTTAGTGGCTCACAATTGATCAACCTTCAGCCTGTTACTACATTTACGACAGCAACAACTCTTTCTCCAACAGGTTCTCAGGAGTATACTTTTTCCCTAAAGATCAGTTTCACAAATCCGGGTTTATATGGCCTTGGTTTTGGCCTTTATTGGTGGAAGAACGATACACCTGCACAAATGCTTTTCCAGATAACTGCCTATAACTTTATCAAAAGCGCTTCCATTGATGATGATTATTTTGCCATAAACAAAGCTTACTATTCAGGAAAACAAATTGAGTTGTCATTACATTCTACGGGCAACCACAATCTGGGCATCAATGTTTATAATACATCGGGAAAGAATATGTTTTCAAAACAAATTACCGTGAGTGGCTCAGGCATTGTAAAGGAATCCATTGCCACAGGATACCTGCCAAAAGGTATTTATATTGTAGCCGTCAATAATGAAGGTGTGTTATTTACCCGGAAGATTTTTGTCAGGTAAAAATATTAATGACATAATATAAGGCTTATCCTTCCTGCGGGTAAGCCTTTTTCTATTTGGCAAAACCCGGATACTGAATGGAACACATTAAAAATAACTACTTTTGCACACCTGAATTATGAAGCCTGTTGATATTAAAATACTGGAAAGAAATGATAACCCAGGGGTTGAACTCTACCTGCTGGGAAAAGAAAACGATTTACCGCGCGAGATTTTGTCATGGACTAAAAATGTCAGGGATTACTTGCAGGAGTTACGCGACAGGGATATCCCGCGTGTTCAGTTACAGGATAAAGGTAAAACTATTTTCGTCCAGTTTGTGCCTGTCAATGAACAGGAATCATACAGGTTGATGGAAGAATTTCGTAAAGCAGGAGCAGATGCATTTAAATCACTCTCTGATTTTAAAGTAGAAACCGTTGCCATCTATAGCTTTGTTGAAGAAAAATTTACTGCTTGCTGGCTTGAAGGGCTCCTTTTAAGGCATTATAAGTTTGATAAGTATATTACAGATACATCTGAAAAGAAAACCGGTCTCAGGTTATTATTTGGTGGATTTGATAAGCTTCCGGTTCAATTTGCTGAAATGGTTGCCCTGGTGGAATGTGTCAATCAGGCCCGTGACTGGGTAAATGAACCGGGATCGGAAATGACTGCCACACAGTTGGCTGAAAGTTTTACCGATCAGGGCAAGTCTATTGGATTCAACGTTGAAGTGTTGGATAAAAAGAAAATTTCATCATTAAAAATGGGCGGTTTGCTGGCAGTTAACAGCGGCAGTGAAGAGCCACCTACCTTTTCGATTTTGACTTATAATCCCCCCAATGCCACCAACAAAAAACCCATTATCCTGGTAGGCAAGGGAGTCGTTTTTGATACGGGTGGACTAAGCCTGAAGCCTACTACCAACAGTATGGACCTCATGAAGAGCGATATGAGTGGTGCAGCAGCTGTGGGAGGTGTTATATCCGCGCTGGCAAAAAACAAAGTGCCCAACTATGTGATCGGTATCGTTCCTGCCACTGATAACCGGCCAGGCAAATCCGCTTACTTTCCGGGTGATGTGGTTACCATGTTTGACGGATCCACTGTAGAAGTTTTAAATACCGATGCAGAGGGACGTATGATCCTCGCTGATGCACTTGCGTATGCTAAAAAATACCAACCGGGCCTTGTTATCGATATTGCCACCCTTACAGGTGCTGCAGCAGTGGCCATCGGTGAATTTGCCAGTGTAGGTTTCTTTAAATCCTCAGATTCGGTAAAAGATAAAATGCTTCGCTCAGCAGGCAGTACCTATGAACGATTAGTTGAATTTCCACTTTGGGATGAATATAATGAATTGCTTAAATCTAAAATAGCGGATGTAAAAAATATTGGTGGCCGGTATGGAGGCGCCATTACAGCTGCCAAATTCCTGGAAAGATTTACGGATTATCCCTGGATTCATCTTGATATTGCCGGGACGGCTTTTAACCTAAAAAACAAATCCTATCTGCCTTCGGGCTCCAGTGGTGTTGGAGTCAGGCTGTTATATGATTTTATCAAAAACTATTGTCATGATTCAAAGAAAATCAAAACCTAAAGTAGGAATATCTATTGGTGACATTAACGGTGTCGGCCCGGAAGTGATCCTGAAAACTTTCCGGGATCCACGAATTTACAATTATTGCACACCTGTGGTTTTTGTTTGTAAAAACCTGGTTTCCTATTATATCAAGATGTTTGAACTGACTGACATTAACTACAGTGTTACCAAAGATATGTCCTTTTTAAAGCAAAAGTACCTGAACCTGTATTGTAACTGGCACAAAGAACTTGATATAAATATTAATGTAGGGCAAAGTACGGACATTGGCGGAAAACATGCCTATCGTTCACTTGAAACAGCCATAGAGGCATTAAAGAATAAAAAAATTGATGTATTGGTCACAGCACCCATTAATAAGAAAAATATCCAGTCGGATGAATTTAAATATCCCGGGCATACGGAATTTTTAAGGGATGTTTTTGGTGTAGAGTCCACGCTTATGCTCATGGTAAGTGAAGAGTTAAAAGTTGCCCAGCAAACAGGTCATATTTCATTGAATGAAGTTCCCGGTAATATTACCAAAGATGGAATATTAAAAAATTTACGCATTCTCAAAGACAGCCTCCAAAATGATTTTATTATTCGGCAACCTAAAATTGCTGTTCTGGCATTAAACCCCCACGCCAGCGATAGTGGCCTGATCGGTGACGAGGAAGAAAAATGCATTATACCGGCTATTGAAGAAGCGAAGAATGAGGGCATTCTGGCTTTTGGGCCTTATCCAGCAGACGGTTTCTTTGGAAATCACCTTTACCGTAAATACGATGCAGTCCTTGCTATGTATCACGATCAGGGATTGATCCCGTTCAAAAGCCTGGGTTTTGAAAACGGGGTCAATTATACGGCCGGGTTGCCCGTAGTCAGGACATCTCCGGTACATGGAACAGGCTACAATATTGCAGGCCAGAACATTGCAGATGAAACATCTTTCCGGTCAGCAGTTTTTACAGCACTTAAAATTCTTGCCAACAGGAATATGCAGAATGAGTTGTCACAAAACCCGCTGAAGTCTAAAATTGTCAGGGAAAAAGAGGAGTAAAATTAATATTTTCAATTTATTGCAGATTAATTATTCTTTTTACTTTTGCAGTTCGTTTAAAAAAAGTTAAAATTTTGAAAACGAAAGCTTTTTTATCAAAGTATGATCTAAAATTTGTGAGTTTGAAACCCGGGAGCCATAATTTTACCTATACAGTTACTTCTGAGTTTTTCTCATATTTTGAAAATTCACTTTTACAAAGTGGAAATGCGGATGTAAGTGTGCAGTTGTTCAAACAGGATGAACGGCTATTTACCATGGACATTCACATGGAGGGTGGAATTCAATTGGTTTGTGACAGATGTACAACCGAATTCACCTATCCTGTATCCACAGTTGGAAAATACATTTTGAAGGTCGTAAATAGTAAAGAAGAAGCCGTAGACGAAGATTTTGTTTTTTATGTTACTCCGGATAAAGACCATATAAATCTGTCGGATACAATATATGAAATGATTCATTTGAATATCCCCATCAGGCATACCTGTGAAATGGGAGGAGTTAGCTGCGATGAAGAAATGTTAGAAAGGATCAGTTCTTATGAATTAAATAATAATAATAAGCAATCAGATCCCAGATGGGACAAGCTGAGAAACTTAATGACAAATTAATTTTTACGCATTATGGCACATCCTAAAAGAAAAATTTCCAAACAAAGGAGAGACAAAAGAAGAACACATTACAAAACTACAGCCCCCAATATTGCTATTTGCCCTACTACAGGTGAACCACATATTTATCACAGGGCGTATTGGTATGAAGGCAAACTTTATTACAAAGGCAAAGTTGTTATCGACAAGGAAGAAACTGTTTAAGCTTCCTGAGAACTGATTTATGATTATCGGATTAGACTTAATGGGGGGTGATTTTGCACCAGACAGTGCTTTGGAAGGTGTAAAATTAGTACTTCAAAACAACCTGGATATTTCGCGTATGGTTGCTTTCGGGCAGTTAGACATAATCAGGGATAAATGTCCTGATTTGATTAATGAGATTTCAGGAAATCCAAAGGTTGAGTTTGTGCATTGCCCGGATATTGTGGCTATGTCGGAATCACCGACCAAGGCAATGTCATCCAAAAAAGATTCCAGCATTGCTATTGGATTCAAATATTTAGAAGAAGGGAAGATTGATGCCTTTATAGGTGCCGGAAACACCGGAGCTATGATGGTTGGTGCACTTTATTCTGTAAAAACAATTCCGGGAGTATTGCGGCCCACAATCAGTTCTTTTGTACCAAAAGATAATGGGAAACCCGGTATCGTATTGGATGTGGGGCTTAATCCTGATTGCCGCCAGGATGTATTAATGCAATTTGGCATACTTGGTTCTTTATACATGAAAAATATCTTTCATGTTGAAAACCCCAGGGTGGGGCTTATAAATATTGGATCCGAAAAAGAAAAGGGTAATTTATTGACCCTGGCTGCTTACAATTTGATGGAGCATTCAAAGAAGATTAATTTCATCGGGAATGTAGAAGGTTATGACCTGTTGTCAGCAATGGCTGATGTGATGGTTTGTGATGGTTTTACCGGGAATGTTTTGCTTAAAACTTTAGAAGGATTCTACAAAATGATGATCAGGAAAGGTATTAAAAATCAATACCTGGATTCATTTAACTATGAACAATATGGTGGGACACCAATTTTGGGCATCAACAAACCGGTCATTATTGGCCATGGAATTTCCAGTGGTGTTGCATTTTTAAATATGTTTAAACTGGCTAAAGATGTAATCGATAGCCGGTTAGTTGAAAAAATTGCTGTTGAATTCAGAGATTTCAACGGTTTATAATACAATGGACTAAAACAAAAAGTATGGGTAATATTAGAACCGCTATTACTGGAGTTGAAGCATTTGTTCCAGAAGATGTACTAACCAATCAGGATTTTGAAAGAATGGTAGATACATCAGATGAATGGATAAAATCCAGGACCGGAATTACGGAAAGACATATCCTGAAAGGTGAGAGTATGGGTACTTCTGAAATGGGCGCACCTGCAGTGAAAAGACTGCTGGAAAAAACCGGAACCTCACCCGATGAGGTTGACTTAGTGATTTGTGCTACTGTTACAGGGGATATGATTTTCCCTGCAACCGCCAATATAATTGCTGATAAAGCCGGAATAAAAAATGCATTTCACTTTGACATAAATGCAGCCTGTTCCGGGTTGATCTATTCAATAGTAACTGCAAGTAAATACATTGAGTCCGGGACTCATAAAAAAGTAGTTGTGGTAGGAGCTGATAAAATGAGTTCAATAGTCGATTATCAGGATCGCCAGACCTGTGTCCTTTTTGGAGATGCAGCAGGGGCATTGCTGCTTGAGCCAAATACAGAAGGGTATGGAATTCAGGATAATATTATGCGTTCCGATGGTTCAGGAAGAGACTATCTGCATCAAAAAGCAGGTGGGTCATTAAAACCGCCTTCACATGAAACTGTTGATGCCAGAGAGCATTTTATTTTTCAGGAAGGCCAGGCAGTGTTCAAATTTGCCGTATCTAAGATGGCCGATATCTCAGAAGAGATAATGAAAAAGAATAATCTGACAGGAGATGATGTTGCATGGCTGGTTCCACATCAGGCCAACCTTAGGATTATTGATGCAACCGCCAGAAGAATGGGCATCTCAAAAGACAAAGTGATGATTAACATCGGCAGGTATGGTAACACCACCAATGCAACTATTCCTTTATGCCTTTGGGAATGGGAAAAACAGTTGAACAAGGGCGATAATATAATTATTGCTGCTTTTGGAGGTGGTTTCACCTGGGGTGCCATCTATATGAAATGGGCTTATGATACAAAAAAGTAAAATGAAGGAATAATGGCAACAACAGCGGATTTTAAAAACGGGATGTGTATTATTTATAATAATGACATCTATCAAATTGTTGATTTCCAGCATGTAAAACCTGGTAAAGGGGGTGCCTTTGTCAGGACAAAACTTAAAGGCCTTACCAATGGGAAAGTAATAGATAATACTTTTAATGCAGGGGTTAAAGTTGAAACTGCCAGGGTAGAACGCAGGCCACATCAGTATTTATATACCGATGACACAGGAATGATTTTTATGAACCAGGAAACCTTTGACCAGGTAAACCTACCTCCTGAATCCATTGAGAATGCAGACCTGATTAAAGAAGGCCAGGATATTGATATTTTTTATCATGAGGAAACAGAAACACCGCTTTACAGTGAGTTACCGGCTTTTATAGAACTTGAAGTTATCTATTCCGAACCCGGAGTAAAGGGAGATACAGCCACAAATACGCTTAAACCGGTCAAACTTGAAACCGGATCTGAGATTAATGTCCCCTTATTTGTTGAAACCGGGGATTTGATAAAAATTGATACAAGGACACGCAGTTATGTTGAACGAGTTAAAAAGTAAGTCATTCACAGCCAAATGCGTGATAATTAATTTTTTAAATTATTCAGTTTTGTTTATTGGGATTTCTTTTACCTTTGCACCCTAATTCTGATTAAGATAATGACTAAATTTTAAATAAGTGAATACATTGAGGTACAAATCTAAGTTTGCAAACAGCGGTAATGTCTCCCGCAATTGGTATATTATCGATGCCGAAGGAGAAATTGTCGGAAGGCTGGCAAGCAAAGTAGCTAACCTGATACGCGGAAAGTACAAAGCTGATTTTACACCGCATTACAACTCGGGTGACAAGGTAATTGTTATCAATGCCGAAAAAGTCAGGTTTACCGGAAGAAAATGGGATCTGAAAATTTACAGAAGGCATAGTAATTATCCGGGCGGTTTGAAATTAAAAACAGCCAAACAAATGCTGGATCACAAACCGACTGAAATTATTAGAAAGGCTGTATCGGGCATGTTGCCGAAAAACAAGTTACAAAAAGTATATCTTGAAAATCTGTTTATTTACACAGGAACAGAGCACCCTCATTCAGCTCAGAAACCACAATCAATAGAAATTTAAACTTTATGGAAAATATTCATGCAGTAGGTAGAAGAAAAACATCAGTTGCAAGGATTTATTTGTCAACCGGGAAAGGCAAAATCCTGGTTAATGGTGTTGATTTCAACGAGTATTTTAAAACTGTTATTACCCGTGAATCTGTTGAAGAACCATTTAAGGTTACTGATACATTAGGAAAATTTGATGTAAAAGTCAATGTTCAGGGCGGTGGGCCAACAGGACAGGCAGAAGCTGTAAGGCTTGCAATTGCCCGTGCTTTGGTTATTACCGATGAAGAAGCCTATAAAGATAATTTAAAGAAAAACGGCTTATTGAAGAGAGACCCAAGAATGGTTGAAAGGAAGAAACCCGGTCAACCCAAAGCCAGGAAAAACTTCCAATTCAGAAAGAGATAAAAAAATAATAATGGATATAAAATTTGATCAAAAGGATTTTATTGATGCTGGTGTTCACTTTGGACACAATAAAAGTAAATGGCATCCGAATATGGCTCCTTATATTTTTATGGAAGCCAACGGCATTCATTTGATTGATGTCAAGAAGACAATACTGAAACTGGATGTGGCTGCCACTGCCATCAAAGGCATCGCTAAATCAGGCAGGAAAATACTGTTTGTAGCAACAAAAAAACAAGCAAAAGTTATTATTGAACAGGCTGCCAAGAGTGTCAGTATGCCTTATGCAACTGAAAGATGGTTGGGCGGTATGCTAACCAATTTTTCAACAGTTAGAAAATCACTGAAAAAACTCAGCACCCTCGAGCAAATGTTTCAGGATGGTACAGCCGAGACCATGAATAAGAAAGAAAGGCTGATGAAAATGCGTGAACAGGAAAAACTCCAGAACGTATTGGGGGGCATTGCTGACCTGAAAAGATTGCCCGCAGCTATTTTTGTCGTGGATGTTAAAAAAGAAAGAATTGCCATTCAGGAAGCCAAGAAACTGAACCTTACCACTTTTGCCATTGTTGATACAAATTCAGACCCCAATTCTGTAGATTATGCTATTCCGGGTAATGATGATTCAACCAAGTCGATTGCCATAATAACGGAGGTAATAACCCAGGCAATTGCCGAAGGTTTGAATGAAAGAAAACAAGTTAGGCCAGATAAGGTTGACAAACCTGATGACAATTCGGACACACCTGAAAGTGAAGCAAAACCAAGACGTAAGCCAAGGAAAAGGATTAGTTCGAAAAAGTAACATTTAATTACATAAAGCAATGAATATTACAGCGGCAGATGTTGCCAAATTGAGGAAAATTACGGGCGCAGGTATGATGGACTGCAAGAAAGCTTTATCCGAAACTAACGGAGATTTTGACCTCGCCATTGATTATTTAAGAAAAAAAGGGCAGAAAGTTTCAGCAAAAAGAGCTGACCGGGAAGCAACAGAAGGTGTTGTAGTTGCAAAAACCGAAGGTGGCAAAGGCATCATTGTAGAGATAAATTGTGAAACGGATTTTGTTGCCAAAAATGAAGAATTCATAGGGTTTGTTAATGAAGTTGCTGATTGTGCACTGGCTAATTTCCCCGAAACAAAAGAAGAGTTAATGGGTTTGAACGCCAAATCCGGTCAGGTTGTTGACCTGATTAACAACCAAATGGGTAAAATTGGGGAGAAAATAGAATTATCGACCTACAAACGCCTTGAGGGCGAAATGGTTGTTCCTTATATCCACCTGGGAAATAAAATCGGTGTTTTGGTATCGCTCAATAAACATGATGATAGCTTTGTCCAGATTGGTAAAGACGTGGCCATGCAAATAGCAGCCATGAGCCCTATTGCACTTGACAAAACTAAAGTGGAACAGTCGGTCATTGACCATGAGATCGAAATTGCCAAAGAACAGATCAAAGCTGAAGGAAAACCCGAACATATTGCTGAAAAGATAGCCCAAGGAAAACTCAATAAATTCTTCAAGGACAATACCTTGATGGAGCAAGCATTTGTGAAGGATTCCTCCATGACAGTCAAAGATGCTGTAAAAAAAGCAAATAACGACCTGGATGTTACGGATTATGTCCGTGTAGCTATTGGTAGTTAATTTTTGTTCTTTCTTTAAAAGATTTAAACCCTTGCCTTTCAGGTAAGGGTTTTTTGTTTGTGGTTTTGGACAAAAAAACTAACTTTGGCCTTTGAAAGTTGAAGATATGAGCAAGATGAAATACAAAAGAATCTTACTAAAACTGAGCGGTGAAGTGCTGGGTGGTAGCCAGGGCTTTGGCATCATGCAGGACGCTCTTGATTTTTATACAAATGAAGTTATTTCGGTCGCTGAAAAAGGAATTCAAACCGGGGTTGTTATTGGCGGTGGCAATATTTTTCGTGGAGCTGAATTGATCGGAGAAGGATTCATTGATCGTGCCCAGGGAGATTATATGGGTATGCTTGCCACGGTAATCAATGGAATAGCATTGGAAACCTCTCTTAAAAATAAAGGTTATAAGACCAGGCTGATAACGGCTTTCAAAATCGAAAAAGTGGGAGAACATTATAACCAAAATTGTGTAACCCGGTATTTGGATGAAGGTTACATATTGATATTTACCGGAGGTACAAGCAACCCCTATTTTACCACTGATTCGGCAGCGGCATTGCGCGGGGCTGAAATAGGCGCTGATGCAATTTTGAAAGGTACTAAGGTTGACGGTGTCTATTCTGATGACCCTGTAAAAAAACCGGATGCCGAATTCTTCAGAAAGATCAGCTTTGAAGAAGTAATTCGTAGGGAACTGAAAGTGATGGATATGACAGCCTTTGCTGTCTGCAAAGAAAATAAAATACCTATCCATATTTTTAACTCAACAGTGAAAGGAAATCTACTTAAATTGATTCAGGGAGGGGACGTAGGTACACTGGTAAGTTGATTTTTTTTATTTTTGCCTCTTTATTTTTATAAACACCAACAAAAAATTAAATATGCCGTATTTATTTACTTCTGAATCCGTGTCGGAGGGGCATCCCGACAAGGTTGCTGACCAAATATCGGATGCCTTACTGGATGAATTTTTAAAAGTTGACCCGGAATCTAAGGTAGCTTGTGAAACCTTTGTAACCACAGGGCTGACAGTCGCAGGAGGTGAAGTCAGGACAAAAGGCTATGTAGAGATAACCGATGTGATCAGAAAGACAATCAGGGATATTGGCTATACCAAATCAAGCTATATGTTTGACAGCGATTCCTGTGGAGTTTTGAGTTCCATCCATTCCCAATCTGATGATATCTTTATGGGTGTAAACAGGGAAGATGAGTATGCACAGGGAGCAGGAGACCAGGGAATGATGTTTGGTTTTGCCTCGCGCGAGATGGACAATTATATGCCCCTGGCCATTGAGCTGGCACACATGTTAGTTCAGGAACTTGCAGCCATAAGAAAGGAAGGGAAACAAATGACCTACCTGGCACCCGACAGTAAATCCCAGGTAACGGTCGAATACTCTGATGACCACCAACCTTTAAGAATACATACCATCGTTGTTTCGACACAACATGACGAATTTGATACGGATGAAAATATGCAAAAGAAGATCCGTGAGGATGTTAAAAATATTTTGATTCCACGGGTAAAACCGCTTTGTCCGGATAGGGTTCAGATGCTGTTTGATGATCAATATATTTTACATGTCAACCCAACAGGAAAATTTGTAATTGGCGGCCCGCACGGTGATACCGGCCTGACCGGAAGAAAAATAATCGTTGATACTTACGGTGGAAAGGGAGCACACGGTGGCGGAGCATTTTCAGGCAAGGACCCTTCAAAGGTTGATAGGTCGGCCGCATATGCTGCCAGGCATATCGCCAAAAACCTTGTGGCAGCAGGTGTTTGTGACCAGGTGTTGGTACAGGTTGCCTATGCAATTGGTATTGCTGAACCTGTAGGTTTGTTTGTGGATTCATACGGAACATGCCATGTAAAAGACAGCAGTGGAGCTACTTTGAAAGATGGAGACATTGCCCAAAAGGTGATGGAAATATTTGATATGCGCCCGGCTGCCATCATCAAACGCTTCGGCTTAAAGAACCCTATCTATTTACCAACCGCATCGTATGGACATTTTGGACGCAGTGTTTATGAAAAAGAGGTTGATGTTTATTATGACCCTGCTGATCTAAATCCAAAGGATGCCAATACCAACGGAACCCCGTTTAAAAAGAAAATCAAATTTTTTGGATGGGAGGAACTTGATTATGTTGACCAAATAAAAGAACAATTTAATAGCTAACCTGATTAATTCTAAAAATTGAATTAATCACCCATAGGGCGGACGAAATAATAGAATTTCAATTATTTATCAGGGTTAATGGCACTCGTTTTCGTCCCTTCGATAACCCCTTTGATAATGATATTAGCCAGCGAGGCTTTCTAATTTTTGGTACATTCCTTCGGGATGGTGCAGGTTTGTATATTCGTCCAATACCTTGTCAGGAATTTATTATTAAAGGGTGAAATTTGACAATATCAGTCGGAGAAGTTATATTTTTGTATACATGAAAATAATACAACCCGGCTTCATTTTCATATTCCTGATAATCCTTTTTCCTGACAAAAACACCCAGGCAGGTGAACCTGATTCTTTGCGGTATGCCAATGATACTATTTATCTGGATTCAACCAATTTTGTTGTAAAGGTCGTTGAAAGTATTTACGTTAAACCTGCAAAACAAAAGGGCAGGGTTGGATCTGCAGCAGTTTATTTCAATGGAACCGAATTTTGGTATATCGAAGATTACACTTACGACAAATGTGGCAGGCTAAAGCTGATAGATTTTTATGAACTTGATAGTTTGGGAGATACGGTGGGGGAACTGATTTATTATATACACTTTTTCAAAAACGGATTTGTAAAGGAAAAAGCTTCACTTCTTCCTAATGAGTTTTTTGAAAATGCTTACAGCTTTTATTACAGAAATGGTCAACTAAAAAAATATTTTCAATTCAAGGATAGCCTTTATCATGGCCTTTACAGGGAATTTTACAAAAATGGTCAACTTAAAACCGAGCGAACGTACAATATGGGGAAAGTTGAGTCTGTAACAGCTTTCTATGATCGTTCAGGATTTCCCTTACAAAAAGGTGATTTTGAAAATGGTTTTGGCAATATTTTCATATACAACCCCAGGGGGAAATTAAAACGTACCTATTCTTTTAAAGGTGGCGAAATTTACCGGATTGAAAAGAAATAATGAACTGATGGCTCGACAATCAGCGATCATCAACTCCTTT
>CAZVAY010000045.1:0-12546 GCA_964625265.1 uncultured Sphingobacteriales bacterium
CAATTGACGGAAGGACTTAATGATCAGTAATAAGGCATATGCAGAAAACATGGAAAGTTGGATCAGATCCTCTCGATTTAGAAACCGTCGCGCTTGTCGCGAACCAATCCGTTCAGGTTGAACTAGCAAGAAACGCACGCGAAAAAATTAATCGGTCGCGAAAGTTTATTGATGAAATCACGCTAGCGAATAAACCGATTTATGGAGTAACCACAGGTTTCGGCGCTCTGGCTGAAATCAAAATTGCGCCCGAGGATCTCGAAACCCTTCAACGAAATCTTATATTATCTCATGCAGCTGGTGTTGGGCAGCCTCTATCCATACCGGTTGTTAGGGCCATGATGCTACTGCGCGCGCAAGCTTTAAGTGCAGGGCATAGCGGCGTGCGACCCGTTGTTGTGGATATGCTTCTATCCATGCTCAATTTAGGCATTCACCCCATTGTCCCGGAAAAAGGATCTGTGGGGGCGTCAGGTGACCTTGCTCCCATGTCCCAAATAGCCTTGTTACTTATGGGTGAAGGAAAAGCCTATTATCAGGGTGAGCTTTTTGATGGCAAAGCAGCCTTTGAAAAAGCCGGTATTCAAATACCCGGACTACAGGCAAGAGACGGCCTTGCAACAATAAACGGTTCAAATGTATTGACTGCTATGAGCGCCTTATGGCTTTATGATGCTGACCGTTGGTTAAAACAAGCAGAAATTGCAGCTTCGATGAGCCTTGAAGCGCTGAAAGCCAACATGAAACCTTATTCAAAAAAAATTCATGAAGTGCGTGGTTTTGCCGGGGCAATCCGGTCAGCAGAATCAATCAATAAATGCGTGGTTGGTGGCGATCTGAAAGAAAATAAAATTAAATGCAAGGTGCAGGATGCCTATTCCATGCGCTCAACACCCCAGGTTATTGGGGCGGCCCATGATGCACTGGCCTATGCCCGAAGCCAGGTAGAAATTGAGCTGAACGGTGTTGGCGACAATCCTATCTTTTTTCCTGATGAAGATATGCAGCTCAGCGGGGCAAATTTCCAGGGGACACCTGTTGCAGTCCCTATGGATATGGCCGGTTATGCCATTACAATGGTTAGTGTTATGTCTGAGAGAAGGATGAACAGGCTGAATAATCCGGCACTAAATGTGGGTTTACCGGCATTTCTCACCAAAGGGGCCGGCATGTTTAGCGGGTTAATGTTGAGCCAGTATACGGCTGACACCCTTATTGCCGAACAGCGGATTCTTTCAGCGCCTGCTTCTATACAATCAATACCAGCAGCTGCCGACCAGGAAGACTTTGTCTCAATGGGCATGAACACAGCCATCAAGAATTGGCAAATACTTGACAATGCCTATGGAGTACTTGGAATCGAATTTATGGCTGCTGCACAGGCACTTGATTTCAGGGATTACCAATTCGGACATGGGGTAACCAAAGCCCATGAGGTCATCAGGAAATATGTCGATTTTCTGGATATCGACAGGCCGCTTCACACCGATCATACCCGGATGAAGGAATTAGTTAAGTCGTGCGAGATCCTGGAGGAAGTAGAGAAAGTTACAGGCCCTCTCCACGCTGTAAGTTAGTAATCATATTACCACACGATTCAATCGTGCGGTAGCGATGTTAAATATTAAATACCACAAGGCCAGAGCCTTGCGGCAGCGGTGAGATTTAATATGTAAGCATCGTTAGGAATTAACCTAATAGTTAATTAGTTGTTATAGCATTGTGAATCCCAATCTTTTACCTAAACCTTCTTCGAAAATTTTGAACAAAGTTGAAATCTGAATGTCAATCTTCCCATTTTCAAGTCTGGAAATATAACTTTTTTTTGTTCCGGTTCTGGCAGCAAGTTGCTCCTGGGTTAAATGTGCTTCCTTCCGGGCTTCTTTGATCATTTCTCCAACCACGAAGGCTTTTGCTTTAACTTCAAACTCATCACGTTTTTCAGTTCCGGGTTTACCATATTTAATATCAAGAAGTTCATCAAAGGTTGTTGCATTACTTATCTGTTTCATGGCTATTCTCCTTTCTTTTTATCAAAGTACTCTTTTTTTAATTTTAACGCTTTATTAATTTCTTTCTTAGGGATCTTTTGACTCTTTTTCTGGAATCCATTAAATAGAATTACAATCTTTCCTTCATCAAAACAGCAAAAGATCCTGTAAATATCACTTCCGACTTTAACACGTATTTCATATAATGCATCAGTACCTTCAATGTGTTTCAGGAATTTTTGAGGAATTCTATCAACTGTTCGAATCACTTTAAAAACGTATTCTATTTTCTCTTGAATGTCTGAATCCAATGATAAATAGAATTTAATGAAATATTTTTCATAAAATCGAATCTCTCGTGACATAGCACAAAGTTAACATACTTGTTAACAAATTCCAAATTTAATTGATTGCGGGAATACCACACAATACGCTGCGCTAATCGTGCGGCAGCGGGGGAATTATGGAAAAGACAATGTTAAAACAAAGAATCCCGGAGGGATTAAATATGTATAGAAAAATAATTTCTATAGAGAAATTCGACCCCATTCGGGGTCGCACCATCATCACACACGATTCATTCTATAAATATGGAATTCCTCCGGAATTATTAATATTTCAGATGCTTTGTCTCAGCAGAATCTCCTGAAAGGGACTCTGATGCCATGCATGATAATAGTGCGTTCTTCTGTGCCTTAACCTATTTCAACGGGAATACCACACGATACGCTGCGCTAATCGTGCGGCAGCGGGGGAATTATGGAAAAGACAATGTTAAAACAAAGAATCCCGGAGGGATTAAATATGTATAGAAAAATAATTTCTATAGAGAAATTCGACCCCATTCGGGGTCGCACCATCATCACACACGATTCATTCTATAAATATGGAATTCCTCCGGAATTATTAATATTTCAGATGCTTTGTCTCAGCAGAATCTCCTGAAAGGGACTCTGATGCCATGCATGATAATAATGCGTTCTTCCGTACCTTAACCTGTTTCAACCGGATAACCCCATTTGGGATAACTAGTTTCTATTCGGAGGAAATAGTACATCAGAGTCCTCTGCAAGAGACTCTGCTTGGACGGAATGTTTGGCATAATGAAAATCCTTTTTATTTAATAATGTGTATTTACGAATTAATGTTACGAAACAACATGATTTTGTATACGAAATGCATTTTGTTCTATATCAATAAAAAAACATGTATAATTGATGCTATATTTGCATGAGACATCTAAAATATGATCAAACTCCCGGTACATAAGGCTTACCTGTTTTCGATACTCTTCTTTTTGGTTCATCTACCCCATTATGTCCAGTCCGGTCAATTTGATAATGATACTTTAAATAATAAAATACTCATCCTACTTGATGAATTGGATAGCCGGGAATACCAGAATGATGACTTCTTTGACGATAAAACCAAAGCCGTTTTTCAGGATGCAATAAACAGAGGTAACGCAAAAGACAAAGGTTTAGCCAATTACCTTTACGGAAAATACTACATGACCCTGGGTGATTTTGACGAGGCTGTTGCTCATCTGACCCTTGCATCTGAAAAACTTAAAAACAGTGAATATTATGCTGAGGTACTGCTATCATTGGGCAAGGGCCTGTCACTAAACATTAAACCGGGCTTAGCTCTTGAAGCATTTTATCAATCGCTGGAACAATTTAAATCATCCGGAAATGATTCAGGCCGGATAAAGGTATTGATTGCATTAGGTGAATACTACCGCAAGTATAAAAAATTTGAAGAAGCTGATAGTATCCTCAGTGTTGCTGAAGAAATGCTTCTGACAACATCAGGCAACCCAAAGATAAAATATGGCCTGTACAGCAGAATTTCAGCCGTTTCCAGCGAAATAGGGAAACATAACCAGGCCATGAATTATTCCATTAAGGCGCTTAATATTGCAAAAAGCCTTGGAAATCCTTCAATGATTGCAACCTCAATTAACGAAATAGCCTATCTGGAAGAAAAAAATAACGATCCCAAAAGTATTATGGATTATAACCGGGCAGCTTATTTGCGAAAAACATGCAATGAAAAAAGAGGGCTTGCTTCCGTATATTCAAATATCGTCCGGTGGTATTTTAACAATGGCCGGCACCATACTTCAATGGCTTATCTGGATTCCATGTCAGCACTTTGCGATAGCAATAACTGGCCGGTGATAGAAAGTGAAATATATTTTTATCGATTCCACAATTACCAAAAATTAGGGGATTTTGAAAAAGCCCTTGAATACCAGGAGAAATATTATGAAATGATGCTCAGCGATATTCGCAAGGATAATCAAAAAGCCATAGCTGAAGTTAAAAATAAATATGATCTGAAAGAGAAAGAGTGGCAGATTAAAGAGCAAGAACAAAAGCTCATTGAAGAATGGAAAATGTTAAAAAGCCGAAATCGACAAAGAATGGCCTTTTTAATTACTGCCATTGTATTACTTCTTCTATCTGCCATTATGGTCTACCTGTATATCCGTTTAAAAAGAGAACAAGGTGAACTTAGGCTGAGTAACAAACAACTCAACAGGCTGATTCAACAAAAACAATTGCTGGTCAGGGAAATGCACCACCGAATAAAGAATAACCTGAATATATTGTCGAGCCTGGTCCATATTCAGCAATTCAACCAGAAAGACGAACTGGTTAAGGAACAACTGGCAGAACTGCAGTCACGAATTGATACAATATCTTCGGTACACCAGCAGATGACACATGTTGAGTCGAACCCGTCCATTAAAATTGATGAGTTCTTCAACAACTTCATTGATGAAATAGCCTCCTCCATCACTAGTAGCAACATCTTTATTATTAAAAACTTAGAATGTGCAGGGAAAGAACTGAGTACAAAAAGAGCTATCCCCCTGGCCCTTATCATCAATGAGTTAGTAACAAATTCAATCAAACATGGCTTTAATGGCCAGCCCAGTTTTGAGATCGGGCTGACCATCTCAATTGAAAATGACATATTGATTGTAAAAGTATGTGATACCGGGCCCGGCATCCTTAATCCTGACACAATCCATGCACCGGAAACAATGGGAATGGAACTGGTAACCCTGCTCGTAGACCAACTCAATGCAGAATTAGCATATGAAAAAGGAGAAAAAAGCGAATTTACCATATCATTTAAACTGTAACTGACATGACGCCATACAGAATTTTAATAGTTGAAGATGAGGTTCTTATTGCAAGAGATATCGAAATACTCCTGAATAAGATTGGTTACAGGGTTGTAAAGAAAGCCAAGACTGTGGCTGAGGCGAAAAACGCTTTGGAAAACTATCGTGTTGACCTGGCCCTGGTTGATATTAATCTGGAGCATGGAGAGGAAGGTATCTACGTTGCAGGCATGCTGACCAAAGCAAAATTACCCTTTATTTACATCACTTCCTATTCTGATGAAAACACCGTAAGAAATGCCATGCAGACCAAACCCGATGCTTACATCGTCAAACCGGTAAGTATGAATGACCTATATACCAACATTGAAATGGTGATGTACAAACAAAAGAACAAGCAACAGGATACTAATGGCCCAAAAGAAAAACGGCTAAAGCTTACGCATCACAACAAAAAAATATTCCTTGACCCAAAAGACATTTACTGGATTAAAGCAGATGGCGTTTACATGGAAATTGAAACAGAACAGAATACCTATGTTGAACGTGGTAGTTTTAACAGCCTGCTTTCGCAGATATCAGATCCAAACATATTAAAAGTTCACAGGGGTTGGGTGGTAAACACCCGCTACATCAACGAGTTTAAAACTGAAACGGTCAGGATCAAGGACGTTGAAATCCCGGTGTCACGGAGTTACAGGAAAGACCTTAAAGCATCTTTATAAGAGCATTTCAGGCAGCCTTCATCTTTCTTTTATATCTTTCAAAATAATTTTAAAATAATGAGGTTATAAATGCCTGCTCAAAGAAATTTTCTTAATATTGCTCATTATAAATTAAAGACTCATAATGACGATAATACGGTTGATTGCGGTGACTATTTTGATTTCTGTGTTTTCAGTTTCACTGGCACAAAACTTTACCATTAGCGGATACGTTAAAGATTCCAAATCGGGGGAAGAACTAATTGGCGCAAATATTTTTGAGAAATATGCACTCAAAGGTACAGCCACCAATACCTATGGATTTTACAGTATCACCCTGCCGGCAGATACGTATACTGTTGTTGTCAGTTATGTCGGCTATGCGCCCACTGTCAGGAAGATTGACCTGAAAAGCAACCTGCAACTGGATTTTGAGCTGATACCAAGTATTGAACTGGAAGAAGTGGAAATATCAGCCACACAGGTACAACGAATTGAGGAGATGACCCGCATGAGCACTGTCACCATTCCTGTTCAACAGATTAAGGAATTACCGGCCCTTTTCGGTGAAGTGGATGTTTTAAAAACCATACAACTGTTGCCCGGGGTCCAATCCGGCACCGAAGGTTCCAGTGGTTTTTATGTTCGCGGAGGCGGCCCCGACCAGAATTTGATATTGCTTGATGGAACACCGGTGTACAACGCCTCCCATCTTTTCGGCTTCTTTTCAGTCTTCAATGCTGATGCCATCAAGAATGTGGAGCTGATCAAAGGAGGTTTTCCTGCCCGCTATGGCGGCCGGCTCTCATCGGTGCTCCAAATACACATGAAAGAGGGGAATATGAAAGAGTTTCATGGGGCAGGTTCACTGGGCGTCATTGCCTCCAAACTCACCCTTGAAGGGCCCATTATAAAAGGTCAAACTTCCTTTATAGTGTCGGCCAGGCGCACCTATGCCGATTATCTTGCACAGCCGATCATCAGGTTGGTCGAGGGCGATGAATATACCTCAACGGGTTACTTCTTTTACGACCTGAATGTCAAGGTCAACCACCGTATATCATCCCGTGACAGGCTGTATGCCAGCCTTTATATGGGCGATGATAAATTTTATGTCAAAACCAAGCCTTATCAATACCTGTTTAACGGGGTGATATTCGAGGAGGAAAGCCATTCCTTCCTCGGCTGGGGAAACATGACCGCAGCCCTGCGCTGGAATCACCAGATTAACGAAAAACTATTCAGCAACTCGACCCTCACCTACAGCCGTTATAAATTTAATGTTTCGGATTACCAGGAAAAGATTGAATACAATGACACAGCCACCATCTCCAATATTTTTTCTCTCGACTACCTGTCGGGGATCAACGATATTGCGGGAAAAATTGATTTTGATTTCCTACCCAATCCCGATCATTATATCAAATTTGGCTTCAGTACTATCTATCATACTTTTGAACCGGGGGCTACCACATACCAGATCACCAATACCGGGGTAAGTGATATCGATTCTTTTATGGGGGCAAAAAAAGTATATGGTTATGAATTTGGCCTCTATGCCGAGGATGATTACAAAATCAACGACAAGTTGAAAGCTAACCTGGGCCTGCATTATGCCGGGTTTTATGTCAATGGAAAGTACTACCATTCCCTGCAGCCACGGGTTTCGGCCCGCTACCTGATAGGGGCAAGTTGGGCAGCCAAAGCTTCTTTCGCCTCCATGCAGCAGAATATCCATTTACTGACTAACACTTCCATTGGCCTGCCAACCGACCTTTGGGTTCCGGCCACGGATAAAGTACGGCCACAGACAAGCTACCAGGTAGCCACAGGGATTGCCAAAACCATCCTCGACAAATTTGAATTTACCGTAGAAGGCTATTACAAGTGGATGTACCACCTGATCGAATATAAGGACGGGGCTACCTTCCTGAGCACTGAAACGGACTGGCAGGACAAAGTAGCTGAGGGCAGAGGCTGGTCGTATGGTGGTGAAGTTTTTATCCAGAAAAAAGCAGGCAATACACGAGGATGGATCGGCTATACCCTGTCCTGGACCAACCGGCAGTTTGACGACATCAATTTTGGCGAAATATATCATTATAAATACGACCGCAGGCACGATATATCTATTGTATTCATTCAAAAGCTGGATGACCTCTGGGATGTTTCGGCCACCTGGGTTTACGGTACCGGAAATGCCATTACCCTGCCCACTGTCAGGTACAACCCCTTTTATGCCCCCGGTGATTATATCCCCCAACCAGGTGAACAATGGCGCGATGACGAGATTGAATCATTCGACAAGAAAAACAGTTTCAGAATGGCCGCCTATCATCGTTTCGATATTTCGTTCCGCAGGGTGAAAGAAAAGAAATGGGGTAAAAGCATCTGGGCCATTGGCGCCTACAATGCTTACAACCGTAAAAACCCGTTCTTTTACTATTTCGGGTACGATTCTAGGGGAAACAGGGCATTGCGAAGAGTCAGCATATTCCCTTTCCTCCCTTCTGTCAGTTACCAGTTTGAATTTTAAAGATTATGGAAATGAATATGATGAGAAATATTAAATATCTTGTTTTAGGAATATCCGTGGCTGCCATAGGTGGGTTTATGGCCTGTGAAACCACAGAACAGATAGACGATTTTCCCATTATCAAACCGCAGATTGTATTGAACTGCCTTATTTCACCCGACAGCAACTGGGAATTCCAGGTAAGTAAAAGCCTGAGTGTCCTTGATAATGCCAATACGGATTTTCTAAATACGGCTAAAATAGATGTATCTGAAAACGGGAATAAGTTGTTTTCTCCTTCAGGGTTCAACAGTAGGGGATTCTTTTATTATTCCGCACAAAAACCTGTTTCCGGCCATACCTATCAACTGGATGTTGATGTCGATAAAATGACTGCCGTTCATGCAAGCTGTACCATTCCTGACAGAGTTAATATTGAAACGGTTAAAGGTACTATTAAGGACTCAAATACCTGGTACGACCCCTGGTTAAAAAAAGGTTATGGGGAACTTAAAGGGGATATGACCATCAGGTTCAGTGACCCCGACAGTACCGACAACTTTTACCTGTTGACTATTTATACCATAGATACCTATGAATATGTACTTCCGCCCTATGATACTGTCAGGGAGATATATAGAGATTATTACGTTGGGGAAAACGATGAAAACCCTGTGATTGATATTGCCAGTGATCAGTATTACATATTTTCTGACGACCTGTTCAACGGCCAGACGTTTGACTTTTTTATCCCGTTTCACGATTGGTCGTATTATTCCTTTAAAACCTATGTCATAGCTCTCTATAGCGTTGACAGGAACATGTACCTGTATTACCGTTCCAAAGCCCTGTACGATAACCGGAGGGAAAATCCATTTGCAGAACCCGTACAGGTTTATACCAATATTGAAAATGGATTTGGCGTTTTTGGAGCGTACGTTGCAGATGTAACTACATTCAGGTACTGACATTAACCCAATAAAAAAAACAGGATTAGCCCTGACCTTAAAAATCAAATCTCCTCATGAATGAACCTACTCATATAAACCTGATTTTCAATCGCCAATTTTTTATCTAAAAAATTCAAGAATTTTTCCCGTTAGAAGGAGAAGCCTTTTTTCGTAAAAAATACACCCAGAGGCTAATGCCTGCCAGAACAAACGGAATACTCAGTATTTGTCCCATATTCAGTGGCAGGTGATTTTCAAAAGGCACCTGGTTCTCCTTGATGATCTCGATAAAAAAACGGGCCGTAAAGACCAATATCAGAAACCAGGAAAACAATAACCCTTCCTTTGGCTTGCCGTCTTTGCGATAGTAATACCACCACAGGAAGAAAAATATTAGCAGATAACTCAGTGCTTCATATATCTGTGTGGGGTGTTTAGGAACCGTTTCAAAATTCCTTTCAAATATAACCCCCCAGGGCAACGAGGTTTGGATACCATAAATTTCGCTGTTCATAAGGTTGCCCATCCTGATCCAGAAGCCTGCCAGAGCGATGGTCACAACCAACCGGTCCAGGATTTGAAAATAATTGAATTCCTTGTATTTTTTACTGAACAGCCAGATAGCAAATAAAATTCCAATAGCTGCACCATGGCTGGCCAACCCTCCTTTCCATACCATCAGAATTTCCAGGGGGTGTTTCAGGAAATAACCGGGTTCATAAAACAGGCAATGCCCCAATCTGGCACCGGCAATGGTTGCCACAAGCATGTAAATTGTAAGCTTGTCGAGCAATTCAATTTTAATCCCTTCTTTTTTAAAGAACCTGGCCATGATCATATAGCCGAGGTAAAAAGCCGCGACAAAAAACAAACCGTACCACCGCACCGGAAGAAAAGTGTTGGGAAATATTTCGGGGTTTACATGCCAGTGTATGAATATTTCGGTCATAATAATATTTTAAAGGGCAAATTTAGGAAAAATGAAGCTGACATGTCATTTACATCGCTAAAATGGAATTGACGGCCCTGAGATATTTTGTCAGGGACAAAATATCAGCATCGGTTCAAATTTTGGATTGTTGTCTCTATTTATTTCTTGTCTTCTTGCTCAAGGCTCTTTGCTCACCACTCCATGCTTACTTTTCGCCCTCCTTCACATTGCCATCCAGCCAGCTTAAAATGAACTTCAAAACATCTTCATTAAATGTTTCTTCCAGTCTGGCGTATTCAGCTACATCACAGGTAGTACATTTCTGGAACAGGTGGTTCAATCCCGGAAAAGCCATGGTAGTAATATTTCCCTTCTCCCCGTTCAGTTTTTTGAGTACATCCAGGTTCTCTTTATAGGGCACCTGAATGTCATTGGTGCCATTTAACGCCAGAATCTTACAATCAACCCTGGGTAAATAATCCATGGGGTCAAAAGCGATAAAATACCTGAACCAGGGCGACAGTAGCGTTTGAATTGACTGATCCAGCCTGTTTTTGTTGTAACCCAGTGATGATTTTTCGTTATCCGTCAGCTCTTTGTAGTGCACCTTATACAGTTTTTTAATTTTTTTGGTGGCTTTTTTATCATCCGGTTCATTGATCAGTACATTGTAAATTTCTTTGTTTACACCCACAGCAGCCGATACCAGTTTGTCATTCATATTAAGAGATTCCAGAACCATTTTAGTTTGCAATGCCATCAGTTCACTGGAAGGTTGGGCAGGCCCGGCCAGCAAAACAAGAAAAGCAATATCATCTCTGTTTGAGGCCAGCATGGGAGCTATCATCCCCCCCTCGCTATGCCCTATCAGTCCGAGTTTGGATTTGTCGGTGTAATTCTGTGATTTCAAAAAATCCAGTGCTGCACCGGCATCTGTTGCAAAATCTGCTGAAGTTGCGGTACTAAAATCACCTCCGGATTCACCCACTCCCCTGTCGTCAAAACGGAGGACAACATAACCCTGCCGGGTTAAATAATCGGCAATGACCCAGAAAGGCCTGTGCTGAAAGATCATCTCATCCCTGTCCTGAGCTCCACTACCGGTGATCATCACCACAGCCGGAAAGGGTCCTTCACCCTCAGGCCGGGTAATCGTTCCGGCCAGTGTTATGCCGGCATCCTTGTTGTCAAATGTCACTTCCTCTACCTGATAGGGAAAAGGTGGTTCCGGTGTTTGTGGCCTTTTGATTTCAGGAACTTTGTCATATTTTTTCATCGATAATGGCAATTGGTAACCGCCCTGTTCCCAGGTTCCGTTAAACCAGCCCGAATCCGAATAGGTAGCATTGTATTGTCCCCGCACGGCATCACTGTTAATAAACAGTATGTTGTCTTTGTATGTGATTTTATCGAGTACAATGCCAAAAGCTCCCTGGTCAGGGCTGTCCATAATTCCTGTCAGGGTACCTGTTGCATCCTGATCGATTTTGAATACAATAGTCAGGCTCAAACCACCCCCCACAGCCAATTTACCAGACCAGATGCCTGGAATTTCCTGAGATTGGGTATTTGAACCAACAAACAGAATGATTAAAACAAAAAGAGTGGCAATCGGGTATTTCATTTCTCTACTTTTTTTCAAAAATAGTAAAAAACCACCATCCATGCAGGAAATATTAGCGTAAAGCTATGCTTTAGCTAATTCCTCGTTTTTCCTTTTTAAACCCAGGGCAGAGAGGAACAATGCCACCGACAGAACAGCCAACATTTCAAATGAAGCTGAAAAGCCCTTGCCGTGGCCCATAGATGCCACCATGGCCGATATCACTGCAGCCCCCGTCAGTTGCCCGACAGCAATAAAAATTGTGATCATCCCCTGTGAGGTTGCGCGGTCAATTGCCTGTACCTCGTTGAGCATAATGTACCTTAGCGAAGAGCCGGAAACAACAGATAATCCAAAACCGGTGATGATGCCCGCTGCATAATAAATGACAAAGTTGGTGTCATGAATTGAAAACAGGAACATGCCCAATCCTATCAGGATAAAAGACATCAGGATCATGATCCTTGAGCCATAAAAGTCCACGCCTCTGCCTGCCAGTGGCGAGCCCACTGCAATGGCCATAACAAAGGGGATCATCATAAAACTTGCCTGTGCTACAGTAACATCAAATACGTCAACAGTCATTTTTGGAATAAAAACAATAGCTCCCTGGAACACACCGGTGCCCATGGCCAGGAATCCTGCCACCCGAATCTGTTTTTTTCTGAAAAAACCCATCTTAACAATAGGGATTTCTGCTTTTCGCTCAACAA
>CAZVAY010000046.1:0-12310 GCA_964625265.1 uncultured Sphingobacteriales bacterium
AGTCTCCCTTCATTCAATTCCCGATGTTGATATTTTTAAACAGTATGAATCGGGGAATTATATCAAAACCGGCAGATTGGGCAGGCCTCAGGCTATGGCCGGATTGAATATTGGATTCAATTATGAGGTTTTTCAATTTCATAATAAGCCTGTAACCCTGTTTTTCAATTATCATTTTTGGTTCCAGTTTCCATTTGTCAAGAGCTATGTGCCGGTATTACCTAATACGGCCCTTGAGATGGGATTTTCTATGCCATTGGGTAAAAATAATTCAAAATGATGAGAAAATTCAGCTATGTAATTTTACTGGCCCTATTTCTTTTTTCCTGTAATAAAGTTACCGTAGGGCCAACGTTGAAATGTGCAAATGAAGACCTTGTTACACATCCAAAGTATGCCGAACTGCAACAGATATTGAGTGAATACACACAAAAAGGTTTGCCCGGTATTTCAGTGCTGTTCATTGATAGCAGCGGGGTTTGTGCCACAGGTGCCGGGAAGGCCGATATTGCAGAAGATGTGGATTTTACCGCCTGTACAGTATCAAAAGTAGCCAGTATTACCAAAATGTTTGTGGGGGTTGTTGCCTTGCAACTTGTTGACGAAGGTGTGCTCGACCTTGATAAAAAAGCCCTGGAATGGTTAACTGCCGATGTAGTTTCAAAAGTAAAAAACCTGGAAGATTGCACCTTACGCATGTTGCTAAACCACACTACAGGTATTTATGATGTAATCACCGGCACAGGGTTTTATCTTGACCTGCTCAACAACCCTGATCAGACCTGGGAAAACTATGACCTGCTGCAACATGTTTATGGCAAGGAACCCTATTTTCCGGCAGGTACAAAATGCAGCTATTCCAACACCAATACTTTGCTGGTCAGTATGATCATTGATGAAGCTACTGGGCATTCTCATGCTATTGAAATTAAGAACCGCATCATTGACAAACTAGGGCTGACAAGGACTTATTATTTTCCACACGATTCTGTGCCGCCCATCACTGCACAGGGATATTACGATCTGTATAACAACGGAACCATACTCAATATGGCCAATTATCACACTGGCCCTGGTAATGGATATGGCGGTATTTATTCCAATGTTTTTGACCTCCAGGTGTTTATCCATGCGTTGTATAAATCTAAAATTCTGCTTTCGCAAAAAATGCTTGACGAAATGCTTCAGTTTGAATACCCTGAAGGAGATGACAGGGGATTGGGGCTCAGCTGCATGAAGGACTTTAATTACAGGACAAACAAAAACGAATTTGGCTACGGACACCGTGGCCGTGACCTGGGCTATAGTGGCGACTTGTATTATTTTCCCAACCAGGGCTTTACCCTGTCCATGCTGGTCAATTACGGGACCAATGGTTCAACTCCGATAGGGGATTTTTATTACCAATTGAGAGACGATCTTGTTGATTTATTAATGAAATAACCTGCTGTTATGAAAAAGATAATTGCCATTTTTTTATTGCTGACTTCCTGGGACTGTATCCTTGCTCAGGAAAATAAAACGGCCCTTTTGCTCATCGATATTCAGGATTTTTATTTCCCCGGGGGCTTTTCTGCCTTGTCGGAACCTGAAGTTGCAGCCAGGAACGCTGCTTTGGTATTGGATTATTTCAGGAAAAATAAAATGGAAGTGGTCCATGTTATGCACAAAGCTTCAAAACAAAATGGGATCAACAAAATTGTTATGCCATTGGAAAATGAAAAAGTCATTGAAAAGACAGAGGTAAGTTGTTTTAATAAAACAGGAATGCTCGAATACCTGAAAGAGAAAAATATCAGTAGGGTGGTAATTGCAGGAATGCAAACCCACATGTGTGTGGAAGCAGCGGTTAGGGCTGCTTATGACAACGGCTTTCAGGTCATATTGATCAGTGATGCCTGTGCTACCAAAGACCTGGAGTACGAAGGCAAAAAAATTCCTGCTGAAATGGTCCGGTTAACTACACTGAGCACGCTCAAGGCCTATGCAGAAATAACAACAGCAAAGGAATTCCTGGCAAAAAACAAGATTACCGAGTAGCATGAAGTAAGTAATCCAACAATCGGTTTTATAAGGTTTAGCTGATGAAAGGAAGATCATCGCAAATATTCTGGCTGTTAACAGTTTCCGTTACATTGATATTGGTGATTTCTATCCTTGTCCAGGATGGAATGTTTATGGACGGGCTTTTGTATGCCTCTGTTTCCAAAAACCTGGCTGACGGCCGGGGAACCATGTGGTTCCTACATTATTCAAAAACATTTCATCTCCCGTTTTTTCATGAGCAACCCCCTCTTGCTTTTTGGATGCAGGCATTATATTTTAAGATATTCGGTGAATCAATTTATACGGAGAGGCTATACGAATTAACAACCCTGGGTTTATCGTTGTTTTTACTTCACAGGCTATGGGCCAGGTATTTTCAAGCAGAACATTCTCTTCAGAAAGCTTCCTGGCTCCCCGTTTTGTATTTTATTATTATACCCGTGTGCTTTTGGGCTTATGCCAATAATGTCCTGGAGAATACGATTGTGGTATTTACACTTGCAGCCATGATCTTTATTATTCGCGGGTTGAGAAATGAGAAAAACCAAATTATTTGTTTTCTGGCAGCAGGGGGATTTATTTTTTTAGGTTTAATGACAAAAGGCTTTGTCGCTTTATTTCCGCTTGTAGCCATTCTGCTCTATGCCATTACTTTTAAAAAGCCGGGTATTGGCAAGGCAGTTGGGCTTACCGCAATTTTACTTATTCCATCAGTTATTATCCTGGGTTTGTTGATGCTTAATGAACAAATTCGGATCAGCCTGTCAACCTATTTAACCGAAAGGGTATTAAACAGTATTCAAAATGTATCGAATGTTCATTCCAGATTTGAAATAGTAGAGCGCTTGCTGATGCAATTGACGGTTATATTAATGGTTACCCTGTTTCTTTCGGTTTTAACCAGAAAAAAAATGAAAGGTCATTTTCAAAAATACAAAAAGGATGTAATGTTCTTTTTCGTGATGGCTTTGTCTGCTTCCCTGCCTTTAATGATAACCAGAGAGCAACGGACATTTTACCTGGTACCGTCATTCCCGTTTTTTGCCATGGCTATGGCTATCCTTTCTTTTCCGGCCATTCATCGTGTTTCCCAGGTTATTGAAAAAAAGAAAAAACGGCAAAAACAATTACAGGTATCTGCTTTTATGCTGCTTGTTTTTGCACTCATTTTCGCAATTAGTCAAATAGGTAAAACCAGCCGTGACAAGGATATCCTAAACGATATTTACACAATTGGCCCTTTAATTCCTGAAACGGAAATAATTGCAGTTGACACCCAAACATGGTTCAAGTACAATGTACATTCCTATTTCATTCGGCATTATTATATTAGCCTGGGGACAAAAACAAATACAAATTATCTTATTTTCTCTAAGGATAAAAAAGCCGAAGTTCCATCCGCATACAGATATATTCCCCTGGAAACAAAAGTGTTTGATTTTTATGAAAGAAATTCAGAATAGCGGAAAGAAAGGTTTTCAGCGAAAGAATATAATGCTACTGTGCCCAGTAATAAATCCATGAGTCGATACCATCTTTTTTGAGGTTCCACTGTTTGAGGTTCGCTTTGCGGTAACTGCGGTGATAACTGATACATACATAATACCATTTGCGGTATTTATTGTAGAACACAAAGGGTTTAAATCCTTTTTCCCTGAATTCGTTCACGGCATTTTTGGCATTTTTCTTCTTTTTAAAAGCTCCGGCCACAATATAGTACTCTTTAACCAACGATTCTTTATCATCCTTGATCTCTTCAATCAGGGCAATGCGTTTCATTAAAATATCTTCCCTTTGTTTGTTGAGTTCACCCCTTGCCACATTGGTATTGGCTTTTTTCATCTGGACCTCTACTTTATGCAGGTCAACCTGCAGTTGGTCAAGGTATTCGCTTCTTTTGTTTTGATTGTGCAGGTCTTTTGTCAGGGAGTCTATTTTATTACCGTCAGCATCGTAGGCTATGATCTTTTTCTGAGCCCAAACCTTTCTGATTTTCTGTGCCTGGGCATTGGTAATAATAAACGAAAATGAAACAAGAAGAAAAAGTAGGTACCGTATATTGATCCGCAACAATTTCATGACAATTATTTTACTTCAATTTTAGCTGATTTAACCGGCTGGCGCAAATGAATATTTCCACACGATGGTCATGTATGGCTTAAAAAAATTCAGAAAATTATATCTTTGAAAAAATTCAGCATGCTTGTAAAGGTATTCGCGAGTGCAGTTCTCGGTGTCGATGCCATTGATATTACCATTGAAGTAGATATCAGTGGTGGGACTAAGTACTATATGGTAGGTTTGCCTGACAACGCTGTCAAGGAAAGCCTGCAAAGGATTGAAGCAGCAATTAAAAACAACGGGTTCCACATGACGCGGCAAAAACTGGTGGTCAATTTGGCACCGGCAGACATCAAAAAGGAAGGTTCGGCCTACGACCTGCCCATTGCACTGGGCGTCCTTGCCGCCTCAGACCAAATGGAGGCCGGCCAGCTAAAGGATTATATCATCATGGGTGAACTTTCCCTTGACGGCAGCTTAAAACCGATCAAAGGAGCTTTGCCCATCGCCATAAAAGCAAGGAAGTCGGGGTTTAAAGGGATGATTCTCCCTAAAGAAAATGAAAGCGAAGCAGCCATAGTTGATAAACTTGATGTATATGGCATTGAAAACCTCCGGCAAGCCATTGATTTTTTTAATGACGACCTGACTATTAAACCTTGTAAGGTTGATACGCGTGAGATATTCTTTGAAACACTTAACAACTACCAGTTTGACTTTGCCGATGTAAAGGGGCAGGAAAATATCAAACGTGCACTGGAAATTGCAGCTGCTGGTGGACATAATGCCATCATGATCGGCCCACCGGGGTCGGGGAAAACCATGCTGGCCAAGAGGTTACCTTCCATTTTGCCCCCGCTTGATCTGTACGAAGCACTTGAAACGACAAAAATTTATTCAGTTTCCGGAAAACTTTCATCTGGTGGAACATTAATGTCGAGCCGTCCGTTCCGCTCCCCGCATCATACTGTCAGCGATGTAGCCCTTGTGGGAGGGGGTAACAATCCCCAGCCCGGTGAAATTTCGCTGGCACATAATGGTGTACTTTTCCTGGATGAATTGCCGGAATTTAAACGAACGGTCCTTGAAGTATTGCGTCAACCTATGGAAGAACGCAGGATCACTATATCCCGCGCCCGGTTTACTGTAGATTATCCCGCCAGTTTTATGCTGATTGCAGCTATGAACCCTTGCCCTTGCGGCTATTATAACCATCCTGAAAAAGAATGTGTCTGCTCACCGGGTACTGTGCAGAAATACCTGAATAAAATTTCCGGGCCACTACTTGACCGTATCGACATTCATATCGAAGTTGTGCCCATTTCTTTTGACGAGCTTACCCACAAGGAGCCGGGAGAACGTTCGGAGGCAGTCAGGGACAGGGTAATGCTGGCCAGGGAGATACAACAGGAAAGATATAAAGGCCATGAAGGTATTTTTAATAATGCTCACATGGGCTCGAAAATGATCAAGCAGTATTGTGAGATCAATAAGGCCGGGAATAACTTACTCAAAACAGCCATGGAAAAGCTGAATCTCTCAGCACGTGCATACGACAGGATATTAAAAGTATCCCGTACCATAGCTGACCTGGGCGGCAGTGATGATATTAAAATCGAACACCTTGCCGAGGCTATTCATTTCAGGAGCCTTGACAGGGAAAACTGGGCCGGGTAGTAAGATAACGGTCTTTTTGGGGTTAAAAAAACCCGTCAACCAGGGGCAAACGGGCTTCGTAGATAGAAAATAACTTTACTTGTCCTGCAGATCAGTTTCAAGACGGTACCAGGGATGTATGTACATATAGGTACTGTGCTTCATGGGGAAGAAATATAACTGGCTGTCTTCTTTAACTACTTTAAAGTATAGTTTCTTGATCCAGCCTTTATCCTCACCCCAGATGGTACTTTCCACCATGCCACTGGCAGGGTCATATCCGTCAACGCTGTAGCCAACAGGATAATAAGTGTTGACCTTATAGTCGTTGATATTGATATTATTCAGTCTCATGTAGGAGGGCGCAATAAAATCCCTTTTGTAATCCTCATCATTGGCATCACTCACCATAAAACTAAGGAATTTATGTACGAGAGCTTTTTCCTTTTCTCCATCAGTGGACAATCCATTGTTACAAACAGGTGTACTTACATAGGTTTCTGCCTGATCCCAGGGATAAATATAATCCCCTGAAGCCTCGGAAGCATAGAAGTAATCTTTACCTCCTTCAGAAGTTACCTTAAAAGTGAGTTTATGTACCCAGCCTTTGTCACTTCCCCAGATGTAAGTGGTTACTATTCCAGATGATGCATCATAATCGCCAACGCAATAATCAACCGGATAATAGGTGTTGATCTTATAATCATTAGCACTGATGCTCTTGTCGCTGCAGAATTTGGGTGAGATAAATGCCCTTTTATCAGACTCTTCATTGTCATCGCTCACCATGTATTCCAGGAATTTCCTGGCCAGTTCTTTGGCGCCTTCGCCATTAACAACGGTATTACCTGTTGAACTGCCGTTACAATTGGCATCATCCACGTAGGTGTTGGCCTCAAACCAGGGGTCGATATAGGAATCGGAATGAGATGAAGGATAAAAGTATATTTTACCATTTTCTGATACTACTTTAAAGATCAGTTCGTGGATCCAGCCTTTGTCACTACCCCATATTTTAGAGTTTATTTTGCCCGTTACCAGGTCATATTTCCCAACACAATATCCCTCGGGGAAATATTTGTTGATCTTATAATCGTTAATATTAATGTTGTTTGACTTAGCATAACTCGGTGCAATGAATGGTTTAAAATCATCATAGTCGGCATCATCCACCATCAACTGCAGAAAATCATCAAGCATTTCAGATGGGTCGGTGTAGTTATTTGTTCCAGTGCTGGTAGTAGCCGAGCACAGGGCCTCATCCACATAAGTTTCAACTTTATACCAGGGGTACACATAATCATTTTCCGAGATTTCTGAAGGGTACAGGTAATAATCACCATCTTCACTGGTTACCTCAAAGTAAACCTTGTGTATCCAGCCCTTGTCGCTTCCCCAGACATATGCAATCGTATAGCTGCCTTCCTGGCCCACCACACAGAAATCTACCGGAGAGTAATTATTAATATAATAATCATTCAGGTCGACAACTTCATCGTCACAATAATCAGGTGAAATAAAACGCCTTAAATAATCATCATCCTCATCGTCAATCCAGGCCTGGATGAATTTTGTTACATAATCATTTTTGGATGATGCATAGACCGGGTCAAAATCATAGGTGCTTTCTGTAACGGTTTCTTCATTAATATAAGTTTCTGCTTTATGCCAGGGATCAATATATTCATCGCTGTGCCGCGAAGGGTAAAAATACATTTTACCGTTTTCCTTGACAATTTTAAAGGTAAGCCGGTGAACCCAGCCTTTATCCTCTCCCCATACCTGGGTGCTGACAATTCCGGTTGAAGGGTCATAGCTTTCAATTTCATATCCAACCGGGAAGTAAGTGTTGATCTTAAAGTCTTTGATGTTTAAGTCGTATGCATCGATATATCCCTTGGAAATAAGGTCTCTTTTGTACTTATCCTCATTTTCATCACTGATCATGTAATCCAGAAACTTGGTTACAAAGTCTTTTTCCAGGTTACCTGATCCGGTAACATAATTGGATACCCGGCAGGTGGCACTACTTACGTTGGTAGTAACATTTGACCATGGCTCAATCCACGATTCCGAATGTTCCATGGGCCACAGGTAATAATCACCTTTTTCATTCACCACCTGAAATGACAACTCGTGTATCCAGGATTTGTCAGAACCCCAAATGTCAGCGACTACCGTACCGGTTGACTTGTCAAAACTCTTGACACAATAATCAACTGGTGAATACCTGTTGACCTTGTAGTAATCGATATTAAGTTTATTTTTTTTCAAATATTTGGGTGAAACATAAGGCTTGTAATCTTCTTCCTCATTGTCAGCATTGGTCAGCATGACATCAAGGAACTTCATGACGTAATAAACTTCACCATCTACACTTTGGGCAATAGACACTTTTGAAAAAAGGGCTAAAACCAGACATAATAATACGATAATTCTTTTCATAACTAATTATTTATTCAACAACATTTTGAAAATCAGACCATTTTGACGTTACACAAATGTAAGAATTATAATTTATTTTAGTTTAAATTTTTTTAAAATAAGGTAATTACCTTGTTAAAATGAATTTTCTAATAAGGAGTTAAAACACATCAATATAGCATTTCTGAATATATTTTACATTTGAATTATTATCTAAATAAGTAAAATACCGTAGTTATGCGTATTGCATTGTTATTATTGTTCCTTGAATATGGTTTTGTGTTGAGTGCACAGGATACTGTCCGGATTGAGCAGGTGCATGATGTGGATGGCATAACTTACCTGGCCGGGGACAATGAACCTTTTGAAGGAGTGGTTGTGGCTTTTTTCCAGAACGGGCAGAAATCGTTACAAGCACCTTATAAGCATGGGTTGCTCAATGGTAGGCAAATAACCTGGTATCCTAATGGAAATAAGGAAAGTGAGATAACCTATGTTGATTTTTACATGAACGGACTTGCAAAGTATTACTATGATAATGGAGAGGTGAGAGCTGAAGGCATTTATCAGCACTGTATGGAAACCGGTATCTGGACTTTCTATTACAATACCGGAACAAAAAAAATGGAAGGAAATTATTTGGATGGCCAAAAAACCGGAATATGGTTTTTCTGGGACGAAAACGGGGATTTGAACGAAAAGAAAGAATTTAAAAACAAATAATCCTGATATTCAATCCGGGTTGGCACCCGGAAGTTAGCTCCTTTTTATCCGGGTGATCATTTGTAGTGCTTCATCCACATACTGAACTCCTGAAATAATAAGGTCCAGACCATGGGCTTTTTCGTTAAAACGGGATTTTTGTTCCTGGCTTTGAACAAAGCGTAATATACGCCCGAAAACCTGCTTTTGAAATTCCTGGTTACCTGCATGGACAAAAGGAAAATACAACTTCATTTTCTTGTTTTTCAATGTAATCTTTTCGACCCCCAATTCCTGCCCAATCCATTTCATCCTGAGCATGTCCATCAGGTCGTTGAGTTGGTAAGGTGGCTCCCCAAAGCGGTCAATAAGTTGGTTGATAAAGGCATCCAGCCCTTTCTCATCGGTCAGGCTGTTTAGTTTATTGTAAATCACGAGCCTTTCTTCCATGCTGGGAACATAGCTGTCAGGAATGATAAGTTCCAGGTCTGATTCGATTTGGCATTCGCGGAAGATTTTCTGTGCAGGTGTTTGGCCGGCAAACAATTCGGGGAATTCTTCGTCCCTGAGTTCCAATAGCGCCTCATCAAGGATTCGTTTATACATTTCGAGGCCAATTTCACTGATAAAACCACTTTGTTCGCCTCCCAGCAGGTTACCGGCTCCCCTGATATCCAGGTCGCGCATGGCAATATGGAATCCACTGCCGAGGTCGGTAAATTCTTCAATGGCAGCCAGTCTTTTTCTGGCTTCTTCGGTCAGGGCGGTAAAACTGGGTATCAGCAGGTAACAATAAGCCTTAATATTGGATCGGCCAACACGCCCCCGCATCTGGTAAAGGTCGCTTAATCCGAAATTCTGGGCTTCATTGATCAGAATAGTGTTTGCATTGGGAATATCAAGCCCCGACTCAATGATGTTGGTCGACAATAATACATCGTAATAGCCGCCAATAAAACTCAACATAACTTCTTCGAGGTCTTTGCTTTGCATACGGCCATGAGCCATCCCAATTTTGGCACCAGGCATTTCTTCTTTCAGTATCTGCCCGATTTTTTCCAGATCGTTGATCCTGTTGTGAACGAAAAACACCTGTCCGTTTCGGCTCAATTCTTTTTCAACAGCTTCCCGGATCAGAACACGGTCAAAGGTTAAAATATGGGTTTCAATGGGCTGCCGGTTGAGCGGAGGGGTATGCATGACCGACAGGTCACGGACACCCATCAGGGAAAACTGCAAGGTCCTTGGGATAGGTGTTGCTGTCAGTGACAGGGTGTCTACATTGACTTTAATCGAACGGAGTTTTTCCTTGGCTGCCACCCCAAATTTTTGTTCTTCGTCAATAATTAGCAATCCCAGGTCTTTAAACTTCAGCTCTTTTGAAAGCAATTTATGGGTTCCAATAATAATGTCTGTTTTTCCTTCTGCCAGCTCTTTTTTTATTTGAGTAGACTGCCGTGCCGATTTAAATCTGCTGAGATAATTGATTCTTGCAGGAAAGTCCTGAAGTCTGCCTGAAAAAGTTTTATAATGCTGAAAAGCAAGGATAGTTGTAGGTACCAAAATGGCTACCTGCTTCTCGTCTGCCACTGCCTTGGCTGTCGCTCGAATAGCGACCTCGGTTTTACCAAAACCAACATCCCCGCACACCAGCCTGTCCATTGGGTATGATCTTTCCATATCCCTTTTGATCTCTTCCATTGAAGTTTCCTGGTCTGGTGTATCTTCAAAAATAAAAGAAGCTTCCAGTTCTGTTTGCAGATAAGTGTCGGGCGAAAAACTAAATCCTTCTTGTGATTTTCTCTGTGCGTACAACTTGATAAGGTCGCGGGCAATATCCTTGACCCTGCTCTTGGTTTTGTTTTTTACCTTTTCCCAGCTTTTTGATCCCAACCGGTGAATCCTGGGTACCGTTCCTTCCCTGCCTGAGTATCTCGATATTTTGTGCAGGGCGTGCACACTTACATACAACAGGTCCCCGTCTTTATATTCTATCCGTAAGGCTTCCTGGACTTTTCCGTTATTTTCGATTTTTTCCAATCCACTAAACCGTCCAATCCCATTGTTGATATGGGTTACATAATCTCCGGGCTTAAGTTCATATAACTCTTTCAGGCTTAAGGCGCGGTCTTTCGAATAATATTTTTTGGACTTTGAAGGTAAAAAACGCTGAAAAATTTCATGTTCAGAGTAAAATGCCACTTTCAGATCTTGCAGCTTAAATCCTGACCGGATGCTTTGGTAAACTGGTGTGAAGGGAACCTCAATCCCTTTGTCCTCAAATATTTCGTAGATACGTTCAATCTGCCTGGACGAATCGGAGAATATATAATTGACAAAACCCTTTTCCGTATTTTGGCTTAGTTCTTTGGCCAACAGGTCAAAATTCTTATTAAAACTGGTTTGGGGCGAGCTGTTAAATTCAACAGTATGGGCGGTCTCGACAAATGGTTCAGTACTCAGGTCAATCCAGCGATGGCTTTCAAAACCTGAAAACAATGCATCCGGATCCTGATAATAATAACGTTCCGATTTGTCCCTGATAGAATCAAAATTTTCCTGTATTTTTCGAATGGATTCATTAATGTATGCAAGGTTATCGGTAAAAATGATTGTGTCTTTTGAAATATAGTCGGTAAAAGCCAATCGTTGCCTGTTCTGCTGCGTAAACTTGGGCAGGATCGTCAGTGAATTCAGCCTGCGGGTTGAAAGCTGGGTTTCCGGGTCAAACTCACGGATAGACTCAATCACATCATCATCAAATTCTATCCGGTATGGCAATGAATTGGCATAAGAGAACACATCCAGTATAAACCCCCTGACGGCAAAATAACCGGCTTCCCTGACAAACTCAGTTGCTTCAAAACCATAGCCGGCAAGAAATTCAATCAGAAAATCAATATCTGTTTTCTGTCCTTTTTTCAATTGTACAGAGCTGTTGTCCAATTCCGATTCGGAAATCACAAATTCATACAACGCCAAAGGGTAACTGACGATCACCCTCCCTTTGGAAGAATGTTTTTTTATTACATTCAATACGTTCAGCCTTTCGAGTTCCAGCGGATTGTAGCGAATAGCCGGATCATCGTTTTTAAAAGAGGAAGGGAAAAAAAAGATATTTTCTCCGGGCAGGAAAGTTTCGAGGTCGTTATAAAAATACCGGGCATCTTCCTGTGTAGGCAGTACAAACAGTTTGTCGGATGGTGTGCTTTTGTGCAGAAAGGCGCTGACAGCAGTTTTTGAAGAGCCTTTCAATCCCCTGATGGCGATTACTTCAGGCCGGGCACGGCCAATGTATTCGCTAAGTTCCCTGATCTTTTTGTTTTGCAGGTAGGGGGATATTATTTCTGATGAGCTCAAAACAGGGGATTAATTAACCCTGCAATTATCGTATTAATTCGGTAAACATTTGGTTACAGGG
>CAZVAY010000047.1:0-12249 GCA_964625265.1 uncultured Sphingobacteriales bacterium
GCTGAGCACACTGTCCGAATGATAGGTGAAGAGGTTGAACCTCGATACCGAGACCAGATGTTTCAGTTCATCCCCCGATAGGAATTCATTTCTGATCACAATATTTTCATTCACATACTTTCGTAGTTCCCTTTCATAGTCTGCATCGAGGATTTTGCCCGATATCACGATCCTGTATTTGTCTGACAAACCCTGTTGCTGCAGAAATGACAGGAATTTGTCAACGCCTTTGTAGCGCGAAAGGGTCCCCCATATCAATAGGTCGTATTCGGGCTTGTCAGCTTTTCCAACCGGTTCGCTCACCACAGGATGGGGTATCACCAGAATATTTTTGCATGCTGAACCATTTTTTTCCAAAAAATATTTGCCCTCCTCAGCGTGTGTCAGGATAAAATCACTTTTGCTGAGCAGGAACTGAAACAATTTCTTTTTCGCAGGCACATTTTCGGAATAATGCGATAGTTTGTTGTGCAGCGTCCAGACAATCTTTCCTCCTTTAAGATGAAAAAGGCGGCAAATGAAAAACAAAAACAGGGTTTGAGCATGCCCGAATTTTTTATCAGGCAGGTCTTCAATCCAGTTGAAGAAGATATACTGAACGCCAAAGAAATACCTGATGAAATTAAAAAATCCGGTATCGGAAGGATGTGGACGGTTGACAAATTTAAAATCCGGTTGCAACGAATCCATCAGGTTCCGGAGGTACGGATTGTCCAGCCCGGCCTTAAACCGGTTGGTGATAGGATAAATGTAAACTTTTTTTGTCAAGTTTTTCTTTTTTTACCAAACAGGGCCAGCAATTTCCATTTAACAAAACCCAGTATATACTTTCCGTATTTCTTCACCAACTCAAGCCAGGCCATTGGAGATTGGGCATATTTCCTGTAAAAAATCAGATCCTTCGAAATGTTGTACAGGGACTTGACATCCCCTAAGGAATCTATCAGGCCTTTAAAACTGTCATTGTGCTTCCGCCCTGTGTGGCTTGTATCGTTGTAGATTTTTAGCTGCGGATAAGTTAGCAGCCTGAATCCGGCCAGCTTGGCGCGCCAGGTAAAGTCAGAATCCCCGTGGTACTGAGGGAAATTTTTCGCATCGCAATAGCCGATAGTTTCAAACAGTATTTTGGGGAACACCGTTCCCATACCCGGGAACCAATCCACTTCTGTGGGCTCATCCCAACCCTGGTCGGCTTCGTTTCGCGCAAGCATATCTTTGGCTCCGGTTTTCGGATTAAAATAACCACCCATGGACCAAACCATATCCGGTTTATTCAAATAGTATATTTTTGAACCTATCACCGTGTTAGTGTCGCTTTCAGCAATGAGTTGAACCAGATCACGCAGATAATTCCATGCCGGGACAACATCATTGTTCCACCACAAAATATGTGTTGCACTGCATCTTTCAAGGGCATATTGAGTCCCTTTATTGACTGCCCCGCTCCACCATAAATTTCCGTCACCCTTGACAATATGCACCTCAGGATAATTCTCTTTCACCCATTTGTCCGTTCCATCCGTGGAGCCGTCATCCACCAGAACAATTTCAATTTTTCCGTTTTCCTTCACTTCCGTGCATTGGTTCGACAGTACTTCCAGGCATTTACGCGTGTAGTCCAGTCCATTAAATACAGGTATGATCACAGCCAAAACTATCATGACCGGTTCAGCATTTTAAATTTTTGTGAATAATGGCCAACATCCAGCAGGTACAAGGCCGTTAAATGAACAATCAGGGACGAAGGAGAGGTAAATTCCTGTCCGCTCACCGGAATGGTCAGCAAAATATACAGGAAATAAAACCTAATATAGCGAAGGTCTTTACCGGCATTGATGAAAAGCGAACGAAAGAGAAGCCACATCACCCCTATCACAAAGAAAATCCCAAAGCGGGTATAATCCCCGATGATCCCGATATCTGATTGATAAAAACCCTTTGTCACTTTGAGAGACTCCACGAATTCACCATAGGAAGAATTCAGTGAGTGGGCTCCGTTGCCAGTGATATAGGCCATTCGGTTGGGGTAAAAATCGGTTAAAAAGAAATGGGCAGCCCGAACCCTGACATCCTCACCGATACCTTCGGCCTGAGTTTGGGAAAGTTGTATCAACTCCGTAATAATATCCTTAAAAAGCAGGTACATAGGTACGACAGCCAGCATGGCAATGACACCGATAACAAATTTTGAATTAAGCGTACCACTCAGTATCACATTGACAGCACTCACCAGCAAAAGGGCAAACAATATTTGTCTGGTTCCCAGTAATACAACAATGATCAGAAACAAAACCGGGGGGATAATAAAATTGTAATTCTGGTCGTAGATCACTTTGTTGAGTGAATAAAAGAAAGCCAGCAACAGGAAGGAAAGCCCGGGCAGGAAAATCCGTATTGTCCCTCTTTCCATATCAACACGGGCATCGAACAACATGGTAGGAAACAGGGCAAACTGCAGCAGGAACAAAAAGCTATATCCGATAGCCATGTAAAGGATCATCTTTTCAACATGTTCTTTCCTGAGGCGGATAATATGCAGAAAGACATAGAAAAAATAATAATACATGCTTCGCTGAGCAATGGCTGTGGTTTTCAGATTTTGGCCATGGGCATAGGCAGCCATAAACATACTCAGCAGCACCCCAAACAGGATCAGGATTATTTCATATTTGAAATGAAAAGGAAACAGCTCGTTTCTTTCGTAAACAAGTTGCAGGACAACAAACAAAACGATAAGCCCGATACCGGCAAGTTCAAGCAATTTATAACCGTTTTCCCCGATAAAACTGAAACGAAAAAAAGTGATACCACACAGGGCAACAAACAGGAAAATGATATTTTTCATTCCATTTGACATGGGAACTATTTGTTTGCTTTTAACTGCTCATACATTTGCTCAAAAGCTTCCAGGAAGTTCATATTGGAATAGTAGGCAAAGCGGAATTTCAGGTGTTCGCTGTTTTCGTCCCTGAATCCGGTGTCAAACCACATTTTATCTATCATCTCTTTAATCCGGCCAATGTTTTTGGGGTCAAAAATAAATTTGTCATTTCCCATGTGTTCAGGTAGTGTTGTTGCGTTTGAGCCAATAACGGGCACTTGCAACCTCATGGCTTCAAACAGCGGCCCTGACCCGGCTTCGTACAGGGTGGGAATTACCACAAAGCGGGCTTTCAAATAGAAACCAATCAGGTCCGAGTCGGGAACAAGCCCGGTGAATAATACATTTTTCTCAAGCCCCAACCGCTTAATTTCCGGCTCTATATTTTGTGAATAAAAGGCCTTTTTTTTGCCGGTTGCAACCCAAAATACTTCTTTACCTTCATCTTTCAATGCCTTGATAGCCTGTAATACTGCAATATGATTTTTGTGGGGCCAGGTAGCTGCCGGTGTCAGCATATAGTTGTCAGGAAAGGAATACCTGGATTGCAATTCTTCAAAAGCAGTAGGTTCTTTTTCGTAAAACCAGTCTTCGGTTGCAGGGTCAAGGCAAACACTGATCTTCTTTTCATCAATTTTGAAAAAACGGATAATATCATTTTTTACATGGTCGTAAGATACCAGGATATGATCACTCTCATTCAGCGCCATGTAGTAACTGATCGATTTAAACATCCTTTCTTCAGGGGTGAAAAATTCAGGGAAATACATCTGCTGAAGGTCGTGCATAGTGATGATCACAGGACAGTTCAAATGATATACAGGCGAAAGCTGCATAGGGACATGAAACACATCCAGGTGGAACCTGTTGAAAAACCGGATATGGGGCTGCTTGATTTTGTAAATACGCGTGTAGAATTTTGTTTGTCTGCCGGTCAGGTAATAGCGGTTCATGAAAAAATCAGCAGTTTTAACCAGTAAGCGTGTAATTTTTCCTTTTTTATCAAATCTGACCATCTGCACTTTCGGATTGTTGAAATAATCCTTCAGTACTTTTTCCTGGCCATCGGAATAAAACACCACAAGCTTTTCGATTTTTTCGGAAGCAGCCAGCATTTTCAGCACCAATAGGGCATACTGGTAAATACCGCCATACCTTGGATGAATATGTGAAAAATAATAGCCTATTCTCATGCCTTGTACCTTAGTTTATATCGCTGAAAATAATGAGGATATTCAAGAGCCCTTTCCGCAAATTCCGATTCCCAGCTTTTGATCAATAAATCATAAGTGGCCTGGTCATGAACAGCTTTGCCTATATATACCGGCAAAAGGGTATTTCCGAATTTCCTTTTGAACCTCAGTAAGCTGTCGTGAATATCGGGCGTAGTTCCACCACCGAGGCAGATAAATTCACAGCCCGCCTCAAGACAGTACCTGATCACTTCTCCAAACATTACATCATTTTGATTCAGATGTTCTCCGGTATCTTTTGAACAAGCCAGGTGAAAGGATGCCTTTTTGTCTTTGATAAAAACCATTCCTGAAGCCAATATTTCGTTCTCCGGGGAATGTACATTCAGGATTGAAGTATGATCTGCCAGGAAATGTTTAACCGAGTGAAAATATGCATCAGGGAAACTATAATAATAACTGAACCCAAGCCTTTCAGCAGTTAATCCGTACATTTCAATAAAATTGTCTATTGTAGCCAGGTCATGGTCCCAGCTTGTAGTTACACCTGCCCATTCGGCATTCCTGATATGGCTTCTGGTCTTTTTGCATGGGATGTGATATTTCGTATCTGCCGCTACACCGGTATTGTAACGAACCAGGGAATAGTCAGCCCAGCGTATCCTGTAGTTGGCTAACGGCATCTCCCTGATAAACTCTGTAACCACGCTGTTGGCCTGACACCAGCGGTTCATCCAGCGGTTGAACATCTCCTGAACTTTTATATCAGGTGGCTTCCCGGAAGAACTTAATACCCCCCCGTATCCATAAGCGGTAAATATATCGTAGTAATCCTTATTGAGATCATATCCTTCAATTTTTTTCTTAAAAAAAGGATAAAGGATCGTCAGGTCATCATCCTGTAGAAAAGCAAGATGTGGTTCCGCGTTTTCATATTCTTTCCATGTGGCATAATATTCCGGGAGCAGATAAATATTGTTGAACTTTTCGGGAAAAGCTGACACTTTCTTTTCCCAAACATTTATTTCCGAAAAATCTATTACATCAAAATCCATCTTAACGGGTATATCTGTATTTTAAAACATAATTTTCATACTTGTCAACAGCTTCCGGATATTTTTTACGCCATTGGCCTTCAAGGCTCTTATAGATTTCCGGCAACAGGATGTTTTTCCCGATCACGACATCCCTGGAGGCTGTACCGAATTTTTCTTTAAATCTGAATAATGAATCCTCCTCATTGTTTGTCAATCCACCACCCAGGTGCGTTATTTTGTAACCCTTTGAAGTTGCATAATCTATAATACTTTTGTACACCAGGTCATTCATCCGGGTATCGTTATAGTCCGGGTCCGACCCAATCAAGTGGCAGGTTACCCGTTCCCCGTATTCAAAAAACAACAGGCTACTGATAAATACATTTTCTTTCCTGACATGCAACAAACCACTGAAACCACTTAGCATTTCAGCCACATGTTGATAAAATATCTCCGGGAAAAAATAGAAATCTTCCATGCCAAGGCGCTTTGCCGACATATTATACAGCCTGATGAACTCGGAAAGAAATTCGAAATCCTTGTCAATGATCACTTCCAGGTTCGATTTTTCAGCCCTGCGCAGGTTTTTCCTGGCCTGCCTTGAATGAGGTTCGTAACCGGGGTAATTCTCAACAATTACATTTTTCCTGACGGGAATATATTCTGTTTTCCTGAAATAGTGCTCCGAGAGCGGGTCCTGCCTGATAAATTCGGTAACAACCTTATTTTCCAAAGCCCATTGTGAGAATGCCTCGTTGAAGGAAGAAATACTTTTTTCAGGAGGATTCGGGTGGTTGGCAATGACGCCTCCATAACCATAGGCGGTCATGATATCGAAATAGCGACCGGGCAGATCGTAACCTTCAATTTCGGCCAGAAAAAAAGGATATAAAAATTTCATCCCGTTGTCTTCATAATAAGCAAAACAGGCCCGGCCTTTTTCTATGCCGGCCCATGTCTTGTAGTAAGAAGGCGAATAAAATACATCCTTCACATCTGCAGGAAAAGATTCCAGTTCTTTTCGCCACAACGCCATATCCTCATTTTCAAATATTGTAAAACTCATACTTTTTTATTCAAAAAACTTCCTTACCAGGTTACAGATCTCGTTCAGTCCCTCATCGGTGAGATCAGGATAACTGGGAAGGTTCAATCCCCGCCAGCCGATATCTTCAGCCACCCTCAGCATCTGGTATTTCTCTCAATACCTGGGTCAGATGTGCAAGGGATAAAAAGAAGGCCTGGTCTCTACCCCGTTTTCTTTCAGGAATTGCCTGAGTGATTCACGGCTTTCGAAATCTACCGCCAGCACTGTTACCATCCAATAGCTGGAATACACTTCTGAAGACTCTTTCAAAAATTCCAGGGGCAGATCACTAAGATTTTCAAAGTAGGCAGCAGCAATTCTTCTTTTGGATTCAATGATCTCATCAGCCCGTTCAAGTTGTGCCAGTCCGATGGCAGCGCTCAGGTTGGTCATCCTGTAGTTATATCCCGTCACATCGTGCCAGTATTGCCTCCACTTGGCCAGGCCCTGGCCTTTAAAGTGCATAGCGCGGTCGAATAGCGTCTTGTCATTGGTCACCAGCATACCGCCTTCACCCGTGGTGATGGTTTTGTTTCCGTAGAAGCTGAACACGCCTATATCCCCAAAGGTTCCGGCACTCTTGTTTTTATATTTGCTCCCAAATGCTTCAGCCGTGTCTTCAATAACAAACAGGTCGTGCTCGTTGGCAATGGCCATAATCTCGTCCATGTTGCAGGTATATCCGTACAAATGAACAGGGATAACGGCCCGTGTTCTATTTGTGATCTTTTTCCTGATGCTGGCCGGGTCAATCTGCCATGTTTCCGGGTCGGAATCAGCAAAAACAGGTGTTGCCCCGGTATAGGCCACAGCATTGGCAGTAGCCACATAGGTAAATGTTGGTACTATTACTTCATCTCCTTCACCAATGCCCAGGGCTACCAGCGCCAGATGCAGGCCGACCGTTCCGTTGGCCACCGCAGTAGCATATTTGATGTCGATGAACTCTGCAAATTTATCCTCAAATTCCTTTACGAACCTGCCGTTTTCTGTCAACCAATTGGTGTCGATACATTCGGCCAGGTACTTTTTTTCATTCCCTTTCAGGGAGGGCTGATAGACAGGGTATTTATATCCCATAACTTTGTTTCTATTCGTTAATGATGGTTCAAAAACAGTTTAAAATTAAAAAAATCCGCCATATTCCCCTCTATTTATGTTAACAATCAGTGATGGCCGGCCATCAGGTTTTCCAGGTATTCCACTAGCTTAGTCATGGAAACATCCCAGTTGAGGCGCGATTTATACTCTTCACGTGCACTTATTGCCAGCTTGTTATATTGATCCCTGTGTGTAAAGATCTCCGCAATTTTGGTGGCAAATTTTTCAGCAGAGGCATCAGGCTCCAGGGTAAAACCATTTTTCCCGTCTACCACAATTTCGGGTATTCCACCCGTCCGGGTACTGATACAGGGAAGGCCAAATGAGTTGGCTTCACTAAAAACAATGGGGGTGCAGTCGGCCCGTGAAGGCAGAAAAAGGAAATGGGATTCTGAAATGATCCGGTTGAACTCATCTATGCCCTGCTGTGTTGATTTGCTAATAAAACCATGGTTAACCACAAATTCAGGCCAGTCCTTCCGGGGCATTTTCCCTACCAGGTGAAGTTCTGCCCGAACACCTTGTTTGTTGAGCCTGCGTACGGTTTCAAGGGCAATATCACCGCCCTTGCGCTCCCAGTAAACCCCAATAAACAGCAGTTTTAAAACTGTCTGGCCCCTTTTTAAAATTATTTCCCTAATCTCTTCATTTGAATAGGGACAAACCGTGTTAGCGCCAAAAGGGATAACTGCTACTTTATCCTTGGGGGCGCCATAATGCTCTACGGCTGACTTTGCTGCCCAGTTCGATGAATAAATAACTGCAGAGGCATTGGCGATGGCTGCTTGTTCCATCCGCTCGGAATCATAAATGGTTTGCCGGCAATACTTTTTAAATTCAGGGTAATAATCCCTCATGACATCAACGGTAGCATCGGTATAAAAAACAATAGGTTTGTCTGTTGCGAGCAAAGCTATTGGGATGCTTGCCGGACTGAAAACCAGGTCACAGTCGGGATCCATCCTGCTTCTGATCTCTTTTCCAAACGCCCTGATCACTGCGGGGTTACGTTCAATCCGGTAAATTTGTTTCCTGACAAGACGGTAGAAATATTGTTTTGTCTTTTCCCACAGTTCATTTTTCACCCTGAGATTTCCGATTAACTGTATATCCAGGCCTTTTTTTTCAAGGTCTTTATAGATGAAATAGCCTAAACCCGACCAGTATTTAATATCAGTGGCATCATAAGTTGTTACGTAGGCGATTTTCATACGGATGAAGATGAGTTTACCCGAACAAAATTAACTCTTCACAAACATAAATGTGCAAATTTGTAAAAAAGGTTAATATTGACCATGCTTAAAACAATTTGAAAAATTGGTTTTAACTTTTCACCGTGAAAACTAAGGATCATCAAAGCCGTTTACTTTTTCAAAATGGAAAAACATTCCTTTTCAGGCCACTCACATGGTTCATTATTTTTTTAACCGCCATCACCTTTTACCAGGGCTTTATGCTTCCCGTACAAAGCCTGCAACCCTGGGATGAAGCACTTTATGCAGTCAGGGTAAAATATATCGTGGAAACAAACCAATGGTTGGACCAGACTACAGGCTCGGTAGATGGCCTTTATTCCTCCTCACAACCACCCTTGCAAATGTGGCTGGCAGCCGCCACAGCAAAAATATTCGGGCTAAACCTTTTCAGTATCCGGCTCTGGCCGTTGTTATTCTTCCTGGGAACACTGATCCTGCTGTTTTATTTTTTCAACGACAGAAAAACAGGGCTTATCGCTTCCTTATTCCTCGGTACTGTTCCGTTTTTTCAGGCCTATGCACGGCTGGGCCAACTCGACATGGGAGCTATTTTCTTCCTTACTGCCTCCCTTTTCTTTCTCGAAAAATTCAGAAACAACGGGAAAACAATCTCACTGTTGTGGGCAGGAGCTATGGCCGGATTGGCCTTTATGGCCAAAATGTGGCTCGGCATCCTGAGCCTGCTTCCTTTTTCATTCTGGATGGCGCAGCTTGTTTTCAGCAAACAGAAATCAACCGGCACTGCACTGAAAGAATGGCTTGTTTTCTTTTTCCCTGCCGTGTTGATTCCTTTACCCTGGCACCTGTTTATGTACCTGCGCTATGGCAGTTCTTTTCTCGATTATTTTTTCTTTTTTCATGTTGTCAAAAGGGTAGGTGAAGGTGTTGAGCACAATACAGTTGCCCTGGGCCCGGTATTCTTTATTAACCAGCTATTGGTCATGCTTTCTGCCGGTTGGGCATTCCTGATCTATAAACTTGTCAAAGAAAAGAATATCCCGCCAGGTCAGCATTTACTCTGGTGGTTCTGGTTGTCGGCATTCATCATTTTCAGTATCTCAGCAACCAAACTCAGGACTTACTCACTGCCTGTGTTACCGGCATTGTCCATGCTTATGGCCATAGCATTTACCAGTGGCATGAAACAGAAAAAAATTCCGGCATGGATTATTTTTATTTCCCTTGCCCTCTTAGCCTGGTCTTCCTCACAGGGATTCAGGGATGCCGTATCCCAATTAGCATTCACCAAAACCATCTTTTTATTACCCGTCATAGCCGTGATAATCATTTCAGCGATATCCCTCCTTGTCAGGGTGAACGATAAAACATTTATTTACCTGGTTATTGCCTTTTTAATGCTGAGGTTCACCTGGGTAAAACCGGTAGAGTACACCCAACATCAACTGGATCAAATTTCAGCATATTATTACGACAGGGATTTTGACCGGCTGGTTTATGTGGATACCAAACGAACGGCTGACGACCCTTTGATCACTTATTATTTTAATGGCATCAACCTGCACAGCAGGGATGATTTTGTGATGGTCAGGCCTGAACAGAAACCGCCATTTGAGCTAAGCTACAAAAACAGGAATTCATTAATTCTTATCAACCTGAAACACCGTAATCCCGATTATGCCCCCCTTGAAAAGGAAATTGCTTCCAAAGCTATCCCTATGTTCGGGAGCAAGAGTTATGCAGCATACATCTGGTAAGGTTCAAATCCTGCCTTTCTTCATTTTTTATTAATTTTGGCAACAAACTAAATCCTTGATTATGACTACCCGCAGCCTGACTATCAAAAGGAAAGAACTCCTCCACAGTACGGTATTCGATATCCTGGCAGTTGGTTTTGTGTACCTCATCCCAACTTTTTCCCACTGGCTGAGTTTTCCCCTTTACCTGTTGGAGCCTATGCGGATAGTGGTCATTCTGGCCCTGGTGCATTCATCGAAATACAACAGTTACCTGCTGGCAGTTACACTTCCCCTCTTCTCATTTGCCATAGCTTCACATCCGGTGTTCGCCAAGTCGGTGATCATGATGGCTGAATTGTCGTTCAATGTATTTTTGTTCTTTTACCTGCTGAAAAAACTGAACAAAGCATGGCCGGCTATCCTGCTGAGTATTTTTCTGAGCAAACTGGCCTACTACCTGCTGAAATACCTGATCATCCAGATGGCATTCATGGATTCTTCTTTAGTCAGCACACCTGTTTACATCCAGCTCGGTGTCATGTTTCTTTTGAGCGCTTATGTTTGGTTCATTCGATCCGGAATCAAAAAATTGAATTGACCGGAACCAGGTGGAATTCTTTCAGATAAAAAACCGGTTTATGATCTTAACTTGTGACCTGTTAAACAACTACTATGCTTCTTAGCATCTCCTTTCATTACAATTTTCTTCCCATCCTGATCGTGGTTTTTGTAGCCTGGGTTACACCTTTCCTGATGGCAACGCTACATATCAAAAGAATTCCCACAGTCATTATTGAGATTATTTTCGGGTACCTGGCCAGTCTGGGTTTTAAAGACTATTTTAATCCGGCAGACCTGGAGATCCTGAACTTCCTAGCGCTTTCCGGTTTTATCTTCCTGATGTTTCTCAGTGGACTGGAAATTGATGTGGACGCCATAGAAGCATCCCTGCCACGGAAAAAGATCACCCTTTCCGGCTTTCTGGCCAATCCGCTGCTGGTTGGGTTGTCGCATTTTGCCCTGGTCATTGTGCTGGCCCTCGCGGGTACCAAACTGCTCTCCCTCATGATCGATATTCCCAACACCTGGTATTATTCACTTATCCTGCTGACAACATCGGTGGGTATTATTTATCCGGTCCTGAAAAACAGGGGCGAATTGCAAAGCCGTTACGGACAGATGATTATTACTGCTGCTGCCGTAGCCGATATTTTCAGCATTATCCTGTGTACCAGCACTATCAAAACTTGTATTTATCTGATCCATCTGTTGCTTGGTTTTTGTGAGCTTCAAAACAGTTGGATCTGTTTTACCTCCAGAGGATTTACTTCCAGCAGCTTTCTTGTTAAGCGCGGCGATACGCTTCAAAGCATCTTCTAACTTTTGAAGTTTGCCCTCGTTTTCTATGGTTAAACCAATTACAAACTTATTTAAACTTTCATTTGAAGCAGACATAGAGACTACCCTATTTTACTATATAAAACTATATTTAGTTTTTAACGATATGAGTATTTCTTTACCATTTTTTTCATATATCTAACTACATAATCTCTTACAGATAAATCAGCCGTATGAATGTCACCATCTAATTGAACAAAATATTCCCTACCCTCAAAACCTCTATTCTCAGTCTTACGGACTGCCATCCCTTTTTTATTTTTTGACCAATAGAAAACCTGATTTCCGGTGCGAACAATCTTCCTTCTTGAAAATGGATTAAACTCACCAGTACCCCACTGTAAAATGCGCCAAATCTCATATTCAGTATCACCAATTGTTCCGGCTAAAGAATTCAACAAATCGATATTTGCAATCCCAACAGCTATATACCCTTCACCCACCATTGGAGAAGAAGCCTTGATAGCATTACTTATACTTTTAGTAATACTTCCCTTTTGATAACCTCCAGCAATTCTCCTATCGGCCTCTGTTTGATTCGCCCACCAATTAGTCGCCATTTTGTCAACGAAAACCTTATCAAGCTCAAGCATCGTTTT
>CAZVAY010000048.1:0-12182 GCA_964625265.1 uncultured Sphingobacteriales bacterium
CATTTAGACTCCAACTTACAATTGCGGCAGCTTCTTGTCTTTGAAACTCAGCAATGATTTTGGCGACTTCTAATCCAGAGTAACCTTTATGATGAAGATCAAGCATTGCACCACCAAGGGTTCCCCTACCTTCAGAAAAAGATCTAAGATCACCTTCAACTAAAAGTGAATCTAGAGCCACCATGGTCATTTCATAATTTTCTGTCAATGCGACAAGGTGATATTTTTCAAAAACCTCGGTGAATACTTTTTTCATCTGCGCAACAGTTTGTTGTACTCGTGGTGAAGTTGGACCATTCAAATTAAAATCCTGCATGGCCTCGTCAACATCTCCAAAAACATCATCTCTACTGACACCAAGAATATCAGCAACAAAGGCCAGAGTTGCCACAGGGAATACCAATGAAAATAGATTATACCGAATTGTTTTAAAAACATTAATACACCGATTATGATCAGTACCAGGCCCCAGAATATACGGCTATAACTTTTACTCATGCTGTTTTGTCTTTACTTGTTGATTCGGTAGCACCCCGATATACCAATCCGATACCAATAACGACCAAAAGGACAGGCCATAAGTCACCGAAATCTATTCGGGGAATAAAACGGTCTATCAAAAACAGCGCTCCCAGGGTGATCAGGATAACACCGGCAATAAGGCTCCCATTTTGTGAAATACCTTTGCGATCTTCCGGATGTTTTGGTTGGTAATTTTTTTCTTCACTCATAGTATTTTCTTGATTAGTTTGACTTTGATCTGAATTTACCGGTAGTTGTTCAGGAACTACGATCCAGAACACGAGGTAAACGAGAAACCCGCTGCCACCGGCAAGAAACAAAACAACAAATATGATCCGTAAAATAACAGGTTCAATTTTGAGATGCTCTCCTAATCCTCCGCAGACCCCTCCTAAAACCCTGTCTGTTCTACTTCTGTAAAGTCTGTTTTCCATTTTGAATTATTTTAATGTTAGGACGCCTGTTTTAGAATTATGTTACAGTCAGACACGGATACTTAAAACAGGTAGGTCAGAATGGTTGACCAATTGTTCGGTCAGGCTTTCATTAAATAGTTGAGAAAAAGTTGAACGTCCGTGAGTAGCAAGGGAAATAAGTTCAGCTCCAATATTCTCAGCGTATTCATTAATACCCTCTTCTACATTATTCGCATTGTAAACATCATAGGAATAACGGTCAACATCAAATTCTTTAACAAAAGCATTAATCATTTCTTTACTTTGGCTGGTAGGTTCAAAATTCTCTTTGGTTATGACTTTTACAAAGTGGATGAATGCGCCAAAATATCTGGCAATTTTAATAAAATCAAAGAAAACATCTTTAATGTCGTCTGCGAAATCAGAGGCGAATACCATGTTTTTAACTGTAAAGTCTTCAATACGCTTTTTTACGGTCAATACAGGACAATCGGCAACCCTAACTATTTTTTGGGTATTGGATCCGATTAAAAATTCCCGGAACCCGCTACTTCCGTGTGAACCCATTACGATCAGGTCAACGTCATTTTTATGAGTAAAATCAATAATATTTTCATAAACACTGTTGAACATGATGACTTCCCCAAGGTTAATATCCTTCAAAAAAGGAAGTTTAATAAATTCCTTGAATTTCTTTTTCACCACTTTGAGGGCAGCAATGCCTTCAGGTATATTTTCAAATGCCGGACCAGTGGTGTCCACATAACTGGGTATATCTACAACATGACATAAATATAACCTGCCTTTTGATTTGCGGGCTATTGATGCTGCTACTTCGGCTGCATATTTTGAATGATCAGAAAAATCAACAGGAACGAGTATCTTTTTCATATTAGTTCATTTTAATGATTGATTTGTAATTAGGTGCAATATAAGCAAATTCATTAAACCGAAAGTCATTGAAATGTTTTTCAAAACCATTGATCCTTCAGGGTGCCAATTACCTATAATACGTATAGGTGGCTTGTTTTTAATACATGGAAATCAATTTACAATGACTTTTTCCCGGATCAAAATCCCATTTGTAAAGGATTGGCCGATAAGGATATAGTTCCCTGAACTTATACCGGTGAATGTCATGGTTATTCTATTCATTCCCGAATGGATATATTCCTTTCCAAGCAGTTTGACTTTTTTGCCAGACATATCCAGCAGGGAAAATGTTACCGGGCCGCTCTGTTCAGCTTTAAAGTCTATGTGGACGATCTGTGAAGCCGGGATGGGATATATATTGGATATTTTTCCGGGGACTTTAGTTGAAATCGCATCGTAAGTGGGTGAAACCAATTCAGCAATCCAGGTGGCATTGACCTGCGATGGAAACCCGGACCTTTTTTTACCCCAGTATCCGCATCCCCAGGCAACACCCTTTTCATTGTATTTCCTTTGCAAACCGGTATAGTCGCCCCAACGTTGCTCAGGTGTGCCTTGCACTGAAACCTTTGTTTCTCCTTCTTTTACTGTAAGCCTGTCTGAAAATGCTGCACCAGAATAAAAGAATGAGGAAACTCCCGGGTTGATAGAATCGGAACTATGGTTGACAAGGATTAAGTGCTCATCGGTATTATTTTCACCCGTATAAGTTATAGATGGATATCCAAATTCAACCGAAGGGTCATCCATGATCTCCAGATGGAGTATTTTTTGCCCTCCAAACCCTGTCACTTTTCCCTGGTAAAAAGAAGCAAAATTGTTTTTGAAATTAACGGTGTTGCCCACAAAATACAGTCTGTCTTTTTCAAAATAGGCATCCAGAACACGGGAATCATTGGTTTCGAATTTCTTCCAATTGGGCTGGCTGGGCAGGTGAGGCTGGTCTGCCAGAGGCGGTACGCCATAAGGTTTGTCTGCCTGAACCAATTCAATGTTAAGTTTTGTTTTTGGATCGTCCAGTTTGCCTGATATTTCAAGGAGGTAAAACGAATCACATTCGAGAGAAAAATTCCGGTTGGAAAGGAAATACATGTTGGGGCCACCCGGCCTGCTGCCTTCCTGTACCGGACAGACGTTGCGGAGGTTAACATTTTCGTATTGCAGACCGCTATATAATTTGGTAATCAGAGAATCGCCCCTAAAACCAGCTTTTTTGTCAATTTGCCAGATAATGGTTTGTTTAAATGTGTTTTTCCAGGTGTCCCCGGCCTGCCTGTTTCGAAGCAGGTTAATTGTAAAAAACAGTTCGTCTTTAGTCAGCGCGATCATGGGAAAATCACTCCAGCTTGTGTCATGAAGCGGATTGCCGGACAGTGTATAAATATTCCATTCGCCAGCCGGGTCATTTGTTTTTGAAAATGCCATAAAGACAAAAGATGTTGAATCATCGAAGCCATTCAGGAAGGTGAGAATAAACCTGTCTTCATCAGGGTCGTACAATACCTTTGGATCGTATTTACCTTCGGTTTGAGGAAACGCACCGGCAAATGAGGACAAGGATATGGCCTTAGCGGTCATGCTATCCCGGTTGAAAAAGTAAAGGGAAGAGTTAACTACCGACAAAATACGGCCATCATTTGAAACAGCCAGGTCATTGTCATTGGGTACATGCCCGTTAAACAGGTTGCCTTCAAAGTTCGATTTCAGATGTGGAGCGGCTGGCCCGGATTTTCTTGAATGAGTACCTGAGCCGTATATTTTAGCAGGCATATTCTGTTTTAATTTCATCAGGTAAGCCCGGTACGATCCTGAACCGGGTGCAGGCATTTCGAGAGGCTGAACTGAAAAGAAAAGCTCAGTATTGATTTCGGGGACATTGACTTCTCCGGCCAAAGGGTATTTTATTATCTGAAAATTAGTCTGTTCCTGAGCTTTGGCAATTTGTATATTTGCAATTAAAGTAATGGAGATTAATGAAAACAGTAATACAGGAAAATAGTGGCGCATAATTTATATTTGATAAAAGTCAATAAATGGATATGTTTGCAAACACAATATTAGTCAGATTTTAAAAATAAGTGTGGGCTCAAAGTGCAGAAAATTAAATGAGTAGTCAGACGATAAAAATTGATTACAGAAAATCGAAACTTCATGTTGCCATACCGGTAATAAACGAGAAGGAATACATTGGCAGGACCATAAAAGCCCTTTCAAACCAGACTTTCCAAAATTTTGAAGTATATGCCTGTGTCAATCAACCCAATGACTGGTGGGATGACCCTGATAAAATTGAAATATGTGAAAATAACCATCGGACTATTGAATTTTTACGTTCTGTTTCGGCATTTCCGGTTCATTTGACAGACAAAAGTACCAAAGGCCGGGGATGGGTTGGAAAATCAAGAGGTGTGGGTTGGGCCCGGAAAGTACTCATGGATGAAATTGCAAAAAAAGCGCGTCCTCAGGATCTGATTGTAAGCCTTGATGCTGATACCATTATAGAACCATTGTATTTCGAGTCTATTGTGGAAAACATGACAAAATATTCGCATTGCATAGCCATGTCTGTCCCGTATTATCACCAACTTGGCGATAACCTGGCTGTGAATAAGGCCATTTTACACTACGAAATATATATGCGGTATTACGCCATCAATTTGTTCAGGATTAATTCCCCTTATGCCTTTACAGCACTTGGTTCAGCTATGGTTGTACCAATATGGGTATATTCGGTAGTTTCAGGAATTACACCTAAATCAAGTGGTGAAGATTTTTATTTTTTACAAAAATTGGCCAAATACGGTAAGGTACTTAACTGGAATGATGAGAAGGTTTATCCTTCTTTACGGCCTTCGGACAGGGTGGAATTCGGAACAGGGCCTGCTGTGATAAAAGGTCTGAAAGGTGATTGGTCAAGTTACCCCATCTATGACTATCGTTTGTTTGATAATGTGGCTATAACCAATAAATTATTTAAAAACTTATTCAAGGGGGAGGTTCAGACCCCTATGAGTGCATTTCTTCAAGACCAATTCAACGAGGAAAATCTTTGGCAGCCACTTCGTGATAATAATAAATCGGAGGAATCCTTTATTCGGTCATGTCACGAAAAAGTTGATGCATTGCGCATCTTGCAATATCTCAAGTCAAGCCAAAGACAGACAGAATTATCTGATGACGAAATGCTCAAAAATTTCCTGTACCGTTTTTATCCGGATGAAATAATGGAGTCAGTGCACAATGATGTTAAATATTTTTCTTTCGAATACTCAAACCTGTTTTCTCTTAACCGAATTCGCGAATTCCTGGTAAGTATTGAAGATAAATACAGGTTGGAATCGGTCAGCAAACCCTCAGTTTTCTAAACATGTTCATTACTATTCTTGGCCCGACAGCAAGCGGTAAAACAAGACTGGCAGCACATCTGGCCGCCAAAATGAACGCTGAGATCATCAGTGCAGATTCAAGGCAGGTGTACCGGCAGATGGACATCGGTACCGGAAAAGATTTAGAAGATTACAAGGTAGACGGATTACAAATCCCGGTACACCTGGTTGACATTGCTGATCCTGGCTATCAGTATAATGTATTCGAATATCAAAATGATTTTCTACAGGTTTATAACCAACTTCTTTCTCAAAATAAAAACATGATCCTGTGTGGCGGCTCAGGGATGTATATCGAAGCAGTTTTAAAAGGATATAAGCTGATTAAAGTTCCCGTAAATAAATCACTTAGGCTTGAGCTTGAAACAAAATCAGATAAAGAACTAATTACAATTTTGGCCCGCTTGAAAAAACTGCACAACACTTCTGATATCGATACCCGGAAAAGGCTGATCAGGGCCATAGAAATAGGAGCCTATTATAAGAAACACCATGTGCAGGATAATTTCCCGGCCATTACATCATCTGTTTTCGGAACCAGGATATTTAGGGATGAACGCAGGGAGCGAATCACTGTAAGGTTACAAAAACGCCTTGAATCGGGACTGATTGAAGAAGTACAAGCATTACTGAACAGTGGGTTAACCATTAATCAACTTAAGTACTATGGCCTTGAATACAAATTCATTGCTGCTTACCTGGCCGGTGAGATCAGTTACAAGGATATGTTCAGTCAACTCAATACCGCCATTCATCAGTTTGCCAAAAGGCAAATGACCTGGTTTAGAAAAATGGAAAGAGAAGGGTTTAAAATTAACTGGATTGATGTCAACAGGCCGGTTGAGGAACAGGTAGATGAAATAATGGAACAATTAAATGATACAGAGTAGTGTAAATTACCATCCGTTTTTACCTATCAACGGTACAAAACGAAACTGTTCGTATCTTTCAGTTATATAGTTATGCGCTGAAACTTTTCTGATACAGGTCATAATTTGATTACTTTTATCACCAACGGGGATTACCAATATTCCACCAGGTGAAAGTTGTTCTTTCAGGGCATTTGGAATTTCTTTCGCTGCTGCTGTCACAATTATTTTATCAAAAGGCGCATGCTCCTGTAACCCTAAAGTACCATCACCTTCAAAGATGTTTACCTGATAATGTAAAAGTTCGAGAATTTCCTTTGCCCGTGGGATCAGTTTCCCAATACGCTCAATAGAATATACATCTGCTCCAAGTTCAGCGAGGATAGAAGCCTGGTACCCGCTTCCTAAACCTATTTCGAGTACTTTATCCCCCGGCTGAATATCAAGCAGTCGTGTTTGGTAGGCCACTGTAAAAGGCTGTGAAATAGTTTGCCCTTCGCCAATTTGCATCGCCTGGTCAGCGTAGGCAAGTTCGTCAAAAGCAGAATCAAGGAAAAAATGCCTGGGAATTTTCTGAATGGCATCAAGGATATTTTGTTCCTTAATGCCTTTGGATTCAATAGTTTTTACAAGTTTTCTGCGTAATCCTTTATGCTTGTAAGTATCGTTCAGATCGAATTTAACGCTCATTCGCCCAGGACAGTATTCGGGATTTTTCAAAGATGATATGAGCAACAGTAAATAATACGGCATTGAAGACAAGATCACCGGCCAGTGTATATCGGAAAAACGGGATGCCGTCACGGTAAACACCAATCAGGTCAGGTGAAATGCCCATTCCGGTAAACCAGACGCCAAAGTTGGTGATCATAAAAAATAAAACCGAACCTGCCAGTGAACCAAATAGAACATTCCATGCATTTTTATTATTTCTGAGCATTAAGCCAATGCTTAAAATTAATACAAAAGAGATATAAACAAAGGCCATGGTTTTATGAAAACCAATGAACAGGTCTGAAATGAACAAAATAGACAGGGGCATGATGAAAGCCAGCTTTTTATTGGAAAAGTAGGCTCCGCTAAAAAGCGCAATGGCACCAATGGCGGTAAAATTAGGTATATTGAGGAAAAAACGGGTAGAAATTCCTGCTACAATTAAAAGCAGGATCACCAAATTAAATCTTAGTTCATTTTTAGTTTTCATGGATTAAATATTTAGCAATAAATTGATAAAAAAATCAAATAATCAATATCATTTTTTCAGTCCAAATATACATGAATTTTAATCATTGGGAATGATTCAATCCAGGGATGAATATAGTATCCTGAAATTTTTTTTGAATTTTTCACACAAAATATTGACGATTGAAAATCAGGTTAATTTCCTTTTCCAAAATAATATCTAAGCCCAATTGAAGTAACTACATTGATGTAGCCTTTGTGCCTTTCACCCCAGATCAGCCAGAAAGGGGAGACTTTGGCTATACTAATGTCATAAAGCGAAGATTGGTACCTGATAAATGCTGCAAATTTGTCGTTTATCAGGTAATCACCACCTAATAAAAAAGAACCTTCAAATTTAGTTGAAAAAGCCGGGTTTTTATCGAATGAACCGTCATTGTAAGTTACTTTTTCACCAACCCTGTAGGCTATCGCCAGACCACCACTAAGTGAAATATGATCATTGTCGATACCAAAATACTGAAGCCAGTCAGCTGCATTTCTCTGGTACAAGACAGGGACTTCCAGGTAGCTGATCTTGCGGTTGAGCCAGGTTCCGGGAGCGCTACCCGATACAGGGTCAATGACCTTTCGGCTTCCTTTTTCCGTATAATTCATTTCGATCCTAAGCTGTTTTAACTCATTGAAAATATATTCTGAAAACACCCCGGTCAGCAAACCGCCTTTATCGAATCCGCGCATATTGTCACCGGTGATCTGGCTGCCGTTCATGCCCAGCATCAACCCCGATCTAAACCCCTGGGCTGAAGTGAGGTGTGTAAACAGAAAACAGAGACAAACTATAAACAGAAAAGTTTTTTTCATGGGTTTAAATTCAGGATTTTCTGATAACAAGCTTGTTGTTATGGTCTTCAATTACAATGATGCCGGTATCCTTATCAATATATTCACCTTCAGTAATTGCGTAGTAAACATCACCATCAATGGTCACTTTACCTGAAGGGTGCATAGGGGTAAGAGATTTCCCTGTTTTCCCCACCATATTGACCGCAACTTCAACAGGGCTTGAAATTTTATCCGCCCTGGTAATGGGTTTTTGGAGGGCATCGTGCAACACGAGTTTCTGGAACAATTTGCTCCTTATCATCTGCCTGCCACTGACGAATATAAGTACGATACTGATAATAAAAGAGCTGACCACTACCACCATTGCCTTCAGGATATCCTTATCGGCTGCAAAGGTGAAATCAAAATAAATATTTTGGACAAGAGCCAGGATCAAACCTGCAAGGACAAGTATGATCCCGCTGATACCGGCTATTCCAAAACCGGGTATTACAAAAATCTCTACCGCCAATAACCCTAACCCAAGGATAAAAATAAGGATTTCCCAACTGGCAGCCAGGCTTTCAAGATAAAGGGGGGCAAAATATAATACTGCTGCTGTAATGGCAGCTGCGAGCGGGAAACCAATACCCGGGCTTTGAAGTTCATAATAAATTCCGCCAATAATAACCAGTATCAGCAGTCCGTGAATGAGAGGGCTTATCAGGAAATTAATAATTTTGTCAAGTCCTGTCATTTTAAGCTCCACCACGCTGAAATCTCTGAAACCTTCGGCTTCAAGCACCTGCTCTATGGTTTCAGCTTTGCCATCACAATAACCTACTTCAATGGCTTCGCTCCGGGTCAGGGTTAGCACCTGCCCTTTGGGAGCCAGGCTATCGAGGTCGAGGTTTTGGTCTACCATGGCTTCAGCAATTTCAGGGTTACGGCCCCTGAATTCGGCAGTTGACCGCATCATGGCGCGCATATAACTCTGGTATTTGTCAGGAAGTGCTTCTGCATTTTGGGTGACCACGGTAGCAGCACCAATAGTGGAACCATCTGACATATATATCTTATTACAGGCAATGGATATGAGTGCACCGGCAGAAGCGGCATTAGGGTCAATCAATACAAATACGGGTATTTCGCTATTAATAATTTTCGTCCTGATTGAATCTGCTTCGTTTAGCAGGCCTCCGGGCGTATTCATTTCAATAATAATAGCTTTGGCATTTTCTTTTTTCGCCAGTTCAAATGCTTTGTTGGAGCTCCTTCTTGCAGCAGGATCAATTTGAGATGTAAGATTTAATTTGATAATTTTTGCATTGTAAATCAGGCTGTCATTATTGGCAAATGAACAAAACGTAAAAAAAAGGCTTAACACCAGAGATACAATCACACTTTTATATTGGAATCTAATCTTCATTATTTATGTATTAGTTGCTCCAAATATCTTTAAAATAAAGAAAACAATCTCTTTTTTTATTCGTGAGACTCAAATTTCAAAAGTGGAGCGCATTGAAATTTGTAAGCCGAATGAATTCCGATAGCAAAGCGTATCGGGATAAATGAGTTTAATACTCCTATGCTTGCATCGAAAATAAAGAAATTTCTATTTTGATACCTCGGCAGCTTGCTGCGAAGTATTTCATTGTCGATATTTATTTTTACCGGTAACACGGCAATAGGTTATTTTTGCATATAAAATTTGTCAATAAAGGCCCCATGAGGAAATTCCTGTTCTTTTTATCCATATTAATCTACCCTGTTGCGATTTACGCTTCACCATTCGATTTTGCAGATTCAATCGGTTCCATAAAAATAAGAGGGGATATTTATATTATTCATCAGGTAGACCCGGGCCAGGGTTGGTATTCGATCACTACAAAGTATAAGGTATCAAAAGAGGTTATTGTTCATGCTAACGGAGATTCCATATCGGATCTGAAACTCGGGCAGGTATTGTTTGTGCCTTACAGCAAGGTAAAGACGGATGATGTTGTATTGAAACATGTTGTTCAAAAAGGTGAAACCCTATACCAGATAGCTGCAAAATACAAGGTGAGTGTTTTGTTGATAAAAAAGTGGAACAACCTTGAAAATAATTCAATTTCAATAGGACAAGAGCTTATCATACAACAGAAAATAACCAGGCAGGTTGTTGTTTCAGATAATCATGAAAATAGAAATAATGATATTGACGAACAGCCGGAGCAAAATGAACAGGTTCCCAAAGGCAGTAATGAAGTTGTTGAGGAAGGAATAGCTACCTGGGTCAATGAACCTGGTTTTGTATCTGCCAAGAGTCTGGCCTTGTGTAAAACTGCCCCTGTCGGAACCATTATTAAAGTTCAGAGTTTGGTAACCGGTAAAGCTGCCTTTGTTAAAATAGTCGGAAATTTACCACCCGATTCAAAAGAACTGATCAAGGTATCGGCATATACGGCAAAACAAATTGGTATAAAAGATAAAATGACCCGTGTTCAGTTGTTTTATTTTGATGATAAAAACACTGAAAATTAGTGTTAATGAATAACTATTCTCGCATCATTGATTACATTGGAATGACCGGGATTTTCCTGTTCCTGGCCGGGTTGCTGTTTAGTCCCGCCTTACTGAGTATTGCCACCCTTATGTTGTTACTCCATCCCATTCTGAGTAAGGGATTGTTTAAAACAATAAGAATTACCCGCTACGAGAGATTTATTCTGCTAATCCTGGGATATTTTGCCGTAGTTGCGTTGACAGGTATCAATACTTCAGATTCCCATGCGTTTTTTTCGGACCTTAAAGTAAAATTACCGTTTGTCGTTATTGGTATTGCATCCTTGTCATTTGAAAAATTGCTTGACAAAAAAAAGCTCGTCCTTGTTTTCCTGTTTTTTGAGTTGTGCCTGTTCATTACAGGCTTACTTACCATGATCAATTATCTGAGCAATCCCGATACATACAACCAACTCATTATGGAAGGAAAACCCATACCGGTATTTGCAGGGTTGAACCATATTTATTTCAGTATTATGCTTGCATTTGGAAGTGTTAGCGGAATGATTCTGGCGTGGCGGTATATGATCAACCCGGCATTCAGATGGGTAATGGTTATTCTGTCAACACTCAATATTGTGATATTACATCTTGTTGGGGCGCGAACAGGATTATTGGGTTTTTATGCCGGGATAGTTTTGTATGCAGTATATCTGGGTTTTATAACAAAAAAAATGAAAGCTGCATTGGGTATTCTGGGTGGGTTTATTATTGTTGGAATATTGGCTGTAATATTAATAAACCCACTTCATAACCGTTACCTGAAAACCATTGAAGACTACAATGTATATGAGGCGGGTGAAGATATCAATCACTACAGCATGTCCATGCGATTTGAATATTGGGAAAAATCTTTTAAGGTTTTCCTGAGGCACCCTGTTTTTGGAACAGGCTTTGGGGATGTTCACAACGATATGGAAATGATATTTAAGGAAGAACACAGCCAATTGATCAAGCTAAACAGGAAAGGGCCACATAATCAATTCCTGGAAACTCTTGCCGGTAGTGGGGTTGTCGGGTTTTTCTTCTTGTTGGCCATGTTGTTTTACCCGGCTAAAGATATTTTGTACAGAAAGGATGAGGTTTACCTGTTTTTCCTTGTTATTGTATCTATCGCCTTTCTTTTTGAGTCTATTCTTGAACGCCAGGTGGGGATCAGTTTCTTTACATTTTTTACTTTGTTATTATTCAGGAGCCGTTACTTATTTCAGGAAGAGAAACTTCCGGAATAATCGGAAACATCAGATATCATATCTGGCAACAATGGGCATTCATCTGCCGATTCCGAAAGCACTTTTACTTTTGAGCCGGTAAACGTCGCAAACTCCCGGGCATCTTTGAACTTACGGTACACCCCGGGCGATGATACCTCGAGATGGATATCTTCGGTATCCAACGCAACAGTCAGTCTCGGATAGACCACTTTGTAAATTCGTGTGGTTGCATCGATGTCGATGCCGGTACCTCCGTGAACAACAAGATTCACGTGATACATTCCTGTG
>CAZVAY010000049.1:0-8973 GCA_964625265.1 uncultured Sphingobacteriales bacterium
GAGTTCTGCCAGTTCCGATGGTTATTTAATCCTCTCACGGATTGATACAGTGCCTTCTGATTTCCCGGAAGACGCCAATTCATACCTTGTCGGAAGTTATATTGGTAATTCCAGGGTGGCTGCCTATATCAATGATCCGTTTATGACTTTTGCCAGCATTACAAACCTGATTCCTGGCACCAGGTATTATTTCACCATAATACCCTTTAACTGGAATGGTTCGAATTATCAGACTTACAACTACAGGTTGACACCGACAATTCCTTTTGCTTCAGCCAAAACCATCAATCCCTGTCCAATTAAATCAGCCCTGTCATACAACGGCCTGACAACACTTTGCCCGGGTGATAGCCTTGTACTTATGGCTGATACAGGACTGAACTACCATTACCAGTGGACTTACAATGGGTCAATCATTGATAATTCAGATACTTTTGCTTACGCAGCTTATAAGGAAGGTAAATACCAGGCATTTATTTCCAATGATTTCTGTTCGACTATTTCAGTTGCCATTGATATTTCAGTGTACCCGGTCATTAAACCCGAAGTATATGCCAATGGTAATATCGAGCCTTGCACTGAGGATAGCCTGGAATTGTTTACAACTGATCTTTCAACCTATTATTACTGGTCGACCGGTGTTTATGGTAAGACGCATATATGGATTTATTCTTCAGGTGATTACACCGTTACCATTCAGGATCAAAACGGCTGCTATGTTACATCAGATGCTTACGTTGTGAATGCATCTGTAGCCAGCGCTCCTGAGATTTGCATGGTCACAGTAGATACAGGAACGAATAAAAACCTCGTCATCTGGGAAAGGGTTCAATCAAATGTGATTGACACCTACTATATTTACAGGGAAACCACCAAAGCCAACCAATATGTAAAAATTGGTGCGGTGCCGTACAATGCGTTATCTGTATTTATCGACCAGGGTTCAAATCCATTGAAAAAGGCTGACAGGTACAGGATCTCATCCATCGATACTTGTGGTATTGAATCCGCATTGAGTAAACCCCACAAAACCATGCACCTGAATGTGAACAGGGGTGTGAAAGGAGAAGTCAACCTCATTTGGGAGAACTATGAAGGATTCCCGTTTAAAACCTATAAGATTTACAGGGGTACTTCACCCACTAATATCCAGTTATTGTCATCTATACAGAACAACCTGACAAGCTATTCAGACAATAACCCGCCACCTGCCAGAATTCTCTATTATGCTGTCAGTGTGGTGAAACCGGATACCTGCTATCCCACTATTGTCAGGGCACAGACTACTTCCGGGCCGTTCAGCCAGTCAATTTCCAATCTGAAAGACTACAATGCCACAGTGAACGATTACCTGACGGTCAATCCATATTCACAAACTATTGAAAGAGATTCCGGGGCCCAGGCAGTATTCTCCCTGTATACCAATGTAGCAACATGGACAGCTTCAACAACAGAACCATGGTTAACAGTCTTTACCGATTACAACCTGAACACAATTACGGCTGTCGCAACAGAAAACCAGGGTGATGATTTCAGGGAGGCCACCGTAAAAATTTCAACCCCAGGGCTAAAAGATGAATTTATTACCGTAAAGCAGCACGGTAAGAAGACCAATGCCCTTGACGAGTATATCCCGCAGAACCACCTGGTTATTTATCCAAATCCATTTATCGATGGTGTTAATATTATCTATGATTTACCGGTAAAAGCTGCCGTGAACATAGAGGTTTTTGATATGCTGGGTAAAAGAATAGAAGGTATTGTACATGAAGTACAGCTTGCAGGTACCTATCAATATGTGTTTAAACCCTTCGACAAAACAAACAGGGCAGGGGTTTATTACCTGAAATTTACGGTCAATGGTAAAACTGCCATTCGAAAACTTGTGGAATTAAATTAGCCCTAATGTTGAATTGTGGATAACGCTTGATTTACTACTATTGATAATCTGTTCTTTCCGGTGTTATCCACATATCCACAAGAAACCTTATGCGATGTCTACAACTTGTCATTATTTTTAGGTTAAAAAATTTGGTGACAGTTGAGAACGGGTATATATTCGTGTTATCAAGTGAGGGATAGAAGGCTGATTCAAGAGCCAGGGAGGAAAGAAGAAAAGTTCGCAAGAACCAGACTGAAAGCCTCCGAATCCCAGGCTTTTCCGGGAAACCGGGCATGTTTGGGAGGAGCGATTGAAGCCCGTGGGGCGAAAAGGGAAACGAAAGTGACCCCAATCAAACCAAGCCTTTTGAGGAGTTGGAAGCGGGTTAACCGCAGAAGGCCGGACTTGAAGGGTAACACCTGAAAAGAAAGCCGGAAGCGTCCGCAGAAAGTTCTTTGAATTGTTGCTTTTGAAGATTGAACCGGTTGAAACGGTCGTGAGTCCGTGGATGTGGTTCAGGGTCTTTGGTTCGGTGGTACTGCAAGCGCTGCCGGATACTCAGGATGGCCGGTCATGTCTTGCTCCGTCCTTGGCTGCTGAAAAGCAGGCATAATTGAGAGCAGAGTCATTAAATTGATAAAGATATAACCGAATAGCAGGGAAACAGCCGTTAAAAGTTGTGGATTTGCGAAAATTTCTGCGTAGTTGCCAATGATCGCCTTTGAACAGTAACTTGGCGTTTCTTTGAGACCACGGTTTTAAGGAAATGGAATGGGAGGTAATTGAGAAGTTGCCTCCCATTCGTGTTTTAGTTAGTGCTGTATTTGCTGTTTCTGTTGTAAATTTACAGTGATCTTAATCAGTAATTATGAGCACAGAGGGCGAAATATCAGCCAGGGAAACAATTAAGAGATTTTACAGGGAAATACTGCAATTATCCGGAACCCAGGGAATTGATAAACCTTTAAAAAAAGCCGTTATTGCTTACCTGGAAGGATTTGGAAACCTGTCTCCAAAGCAGATGGAGGAGAAAGTTGAAAACCCCTTGAGAATTATCAGATCTGTTTCTAATCAAATTGGGCTTGGAACCTCAACCATCGTATCCTTGATAATTTACGAGTTGATCAGGGAAAAAAAATATTCCCTCGATCATGTAAAAAGGGAATACAACAAAGAAGTATATCATCTGACGGAGGGACTGGTGTTGGCACACTCCATTGATTATTCCAATATCGGTAAACAATCCGAACTTTTTGTTAATCTGCTTTTAAGTCTTTCCAAAGATATTCGTGTAATTCTTTGTCTTCTTGCAGAGAGCTACTCATCCATAGTCAGTGAAGAAATAAAAACGGACCAATCTGAAATTGAAAAATCTTACTACTTATATGTTCCGATAGCACAAAAACTTGGATATCATAAAATCAGCAGAGATATTGAAAATGCATATCTGAGGATGCATAATCCTGATGTTTATTCTGCTATTGAAAAAAGGATCAGGAAAGCACAACTGGAAAGTAGCGATGAAGTAAGTGAATTCCTTGCCCCAATTGAAAGAGAGTTGAAAACAAGAGGGATTAAATTCATCACCAAATGGCGAACGAAATCAGTCTACTCCATTTATAAAAAAATGCAGGCAAAAAACGTAAGCCTGGATGAAGTATATGATATTTTGGCAGTACGGATAATAATTACAGGTCAGAAACGGGATGAAAAAGGGGATTGTTGGGAGGTTTATTCAGTAGTGACAAATCTATATCCACCCAATACCGAAAGGTTCAGGGATTGGATCTCAGAGCCAAAAATAACAGGTTACGAAAGCCTGCATACAACTGTACAAAATACAAGCGGCCAATGGATTGAAGTTCAGATCAGGACTAAAAGAATGGATGAAATTGCCGAGTTGGGGATTGCGGCTCACTGGAAATATAAAAGAGGTGAAGATAGTTCTGAAACTAACAAATTACTCACCGGTATCAGGAATGCTTTAGAAAACAAACAGTTTGCACAACCAGCACATAAACTGATCAAAAGCACCAGCTTATATTGCTTCACGCCAAAAGGAGATTTAATAAAACTGCCCGCAGGTTCAACCATTATTGATTTCGCCTATCATGTTCATACCCAAGTAGGAGACCAGTGTTTTGCTGCAAAAGTAAATGGTAAAAATGTACAGCTAAAGCATAAGTTATTGAATGGGGACCAGGTAGAGATCGTCACATCTAAAAACCAGACACCTAAACAGGATTGGCTACAGATCGCCAGGTCGCCCCGGGCAAAAAGCAAAATCAAAAAATTTCTTGTTGAAAAGGATCTTCAGGATGCAGGTATTGGAAGGGAGTACCTGCTGCGTAAATTAAAAAATTGGAAAATAGACTATCGTGATGAGATAATCGGTGTTTTAATTAAGCATTTTAAACTCAAAAATAGTGTTGAACTGTATTCCTCCATTGCCAATGAAAAAATTTCTTTCGAAAAAATCAAATCGATTGTTGCCCAAAAAAACGGTGAAGAAAAAAGTGTTAAGGAGGATACACCTACTATAAAAGATACTGCATTAAAACCAGTACCTGATGATATACTTATTATAGATAATGAACTGTCTGCTGTGAATTACAGGCTTGCAAAATGCTGTAATCCCATGTTGGGAGATAGGATATCGGGTTTTATTACAATTGGGAAAGGAATAACCATTCATAAAAAAGATTGCCCCAACCTGCATTATTTGTCAAAAAAATATCCCTATCGGCAAATGAATGCAAGATGGAGCGACAGCTCAAAAAAATCTTCTTTTTTGGCAATAGTTAAAGTTGAGGGATATGACAGAATTGGACTTTTAAATACACTTACTGATATTATTTCCAATGAAATACAGGTGCCTATCCATGAAGTGAATATTTCATCAAAAGGAAATGATTTTCAGGGCATATTTAAACTTTCTGTAGGCAATTCCCATCAGTTGTATAAAATCCTGTCAAGGATAAAAGATGTAAAAGGGGTTAATAAGATCAAAAGGCTTCAATAAAAGGCTATCTTATTACTTAATTATTTTAAGCGATATAGCAAACAAATTGATTTTTTTGTTGTATATTAGTTCTTGATTTTAAAGTTAATCATCAATTTTATACCTATTGGTTGTTTTTCGGAATGTTAATTACAGAATTGGGAAAATACGAAAGCAATTATTGTACTGAAGTAATTGTTTTTTAATGGTTTAAAATGATGGTTTAATTTTGGCACATGGGTCTTTATTGTTTAACTAAAATCTTGGATCATGAAAAAAAGTACTCGTAATTTAACAATCTTTGGTGCATTAGCAATCGCTCTTACAGTGGTTGCCATCTTATTTTTTAAATCCGATACGGGAGAAAAGTTCAGAGAATATCTCTATACTGCTGCAGGTGGTGGCGGTGGCGGTGGTGGAACCACTTCCTATTATACTGACAGGGATGGAAACTGGACCAATACCCGTTCATGGCAAAGCAGGGATTATCCCGGAACAACCATTGATGCTGATGAAATTGCCTATATTAACCATGATATCAACATGAACGATGATATTGAGGTGAAGGGGCAACTGATCATTAATTCTGCCGGGGAACTTGGGAATAATGGTAAAAAACTTAAAGTAAAAGATGGTGGTAGTGTCACTGTAAACGGAGCCCTGGATGTTAAGGAACTTGAAATAGAAGAAGGTTCTTCCCTGACAAGTACAGCAACGATCACAGTGAAGAATAAATTGAAAATAGATGAGGATTGTAGCGCGACATTTGGTGGACCGGTTGTTGGCACACCTAATTGTGAATTGGAAATTAAAGACAATAGTACCGTTACATTTAATGATACCTGTTCATTTAAAAAGGTTAAAAAAATTGAAAATTCAACGGCTACTTTTAATGGAGGTATTTATGTCAAGGATAAAGTAGAAAAAATTAAGGGAAGTACAGTTGTTTTTGACGGGAACTGTTATTTTAAAGGCGAAATGAAAAGTATTGAGAATAACTCTACAGTTACATTCCAGGGGACAACTACGTTCAAAAAGAAGGTCAAAGTAAAAAACAGCCATGTTAAATTCAAAGGAACAGCAACCATTGAGGATGACCTGGAAATCGAAGAAGATGGTGGCAGCTCTCAGCTAACGGTAACAGGTACACTGACAGTAGAGGGAGATTTTGATAATGATGGGGCCATTGATGTGAAATCATCCTCCGTATCAACGGGTGTATTTAATGTCCAGGGATCTTCTTCAGGAAGCAAAACCATTACTTTCTATCGATACATTCGCAAGGAAGGTTGGCATTATATTTCATCTCCTGTCCATAATTCATCAACAGATGTATTTTGGGGTGGTGCCATCTATGCATACGATGAATCTACCGGTAGTTGGACGGCAATTTCTGCCGGACAAACAATGCCGGACATGAAGGGATACGATGTGTATTATCAAACGGCAAACCATACTATCACCTTTACGGGAACCATGAATGAAGGTTCTGTTAGTATGTCTTTGACAAAGGACAATGATGGATACAACATGGTCGGAAATCCCTATCCTGCAACCATTGACTGGCAGGCCGGAAGTGGCTGGACAAAAACCAATATCAATGATGCCGTTTATATTTGGGATGATACAACCCAGAATACCATGACATTTATAAGTGGTGTCGGGACCAACGGTGGAACAAGGTACATCCCGCCTACTATGGCCTTTTTTGTTAAATGTAACAACGCCTCGGGTGGTACACTGGCTATGACTGATGATGTAAAAGTTGGACAATCAGTTGCCTTCAGGAGTAGCAGCACTGATAACATGCTACGTTTGACGCTCCAGGGTGAAAAATATGCTGATGAAACGGTCATTAAGTTTACTGATGATGCTTCGGAAGTATTTGACCCTGAACAGGATGCCCAGAAATTCTTCTCCTACAATGTTCAGGTTCCGCAAATCTATACCAAGCTTCCTGATTATGATGTCGCCATCAATGCCATGCCGGCCACCCTTGGGAATATTGATATTCCGCTGTTTATCAATACAAAAGTTGCTGGTGAATACACTATCAAATTTGACTTTAGTGATGATAATCTCAACATGAATGTATTGTTGGAAGACCTTGACCTAAATAAAACTACGGATCTGCAAAGTGACGGATATACATTTGAATCCAAGCAGGTATTGGATTATAATCGTTTCGTGATTCACTTTATTCCTGCTCAAAAGGTGGATAACACCGGTGGAACCGTATCCAATAATACCACAACGGGAATGGAAGATGAAGTCATACAGGAATTCAATATCTGGTCTGTCATGAAGGTTATCTACATTGATCCGAATCCTGATGTAACAGATGGAGATATTTATGTGCATGACCTGAACGGACGCGAAGTGATCAAACAAAAATACCAGAGCAACAGCAAAAACCAGATACTGGTGGATGAAGCCCCTGGCTATTACATTGTTAGTATCATTAAAGGAAACCAAAAGCTGGCTTCACAAAAAGTGTTGATCAGGTAATTGATTAGTTAAACTTAAGAAAAGGCATCTGCTTACCGGTAGATGCCTTTTTTTATCCTGAACAATTCATAATAACGGTTTAATCAATCAAAGGGCTGACGAAATAATTAAATTTAGCTAACGGTTAGGCCTGATGACACCGATAGTCCAATCAGGCTCATAGGAGGTTAACCCTGATATTGAATCTCAATATGCGTAATTCAAGAGCTACATCATATTAACCTGCTTTTCAACTGTCAATATATTGTATGAAAGATTTTGGATTTTCAGGTTATAATAGCAAAATTTTCAGGGCAAATTCAATTTCACCTTTTTCAATATACTCCTTTGCGAAACTGTGCAATTCGTCCTGATGGTTATTTAAGGATAAAATGGATTTTATTTTATCATTTGTTCTCAATCTGTCAAGTTCATTCTTATTTGGCAATTTTTCTACGTTTCCAAGTTGCCCCAAATCATTACCTGTAAGAACTGAGCTGTTCCTGACGTTCTCAGGCAGGCTGTCAATGCCTATCCCTAAACGCTCCAATGGCTTGGGTACAGAAAAAAGTGCTTCGCCCGATGCACGGCAATAAAGGCTGCTTCCCAGTCGGCCAACAAGGTCTATCTTATGCTGGTCAATAGTTCCATCGGTTGCTAAAACCTGCTTATTAATATGCATCAATAAAATTTCACAAATAACCAGGTTTCCGGCACCGCCACTTGTCCCGGTTTCTATGACACGGATTACCTTACATTCAAATTGAACCGGTGATTCCTTTACCCGGTACGGTTTTATTTTTTCAGATTCCAGCTTCGTGAAACCTGACTTGACAAATTCATCAACACCTTTTGGGTATTCAGTACTGGCCAAACTTGCCTGATGTACCATTTTAAAGGTGACAACGTTGATTACTACTTCCGGTACCGCTTTGATATTATCATAGGTATGTTTGGTCGTATTGTCCCTGCTTCTGCGTGAGGGTGAAAAAACCAGTATAGGAGGGTTGACTCCGAAAGAATTAAAGAAACTAAAAGGAGATAAATTGGGGTTACTATCGGCATCAATGGTGCTGGCAAAAGCAATAGGCCTGGGGCCAACAGATGCTGCCATATAAGCCTGGAGTTGTCTGATACCTGTATTTTGTGGGTCTATGGATAGCATCTTATTTTTTTTGCGGTAAAATTGTTGTACGACACTCCCCAAATCCAATCCTCACCTGCTCATTTTGACAATACGCTTTCATAATAATAGTATCATTGTCTTCCAGTGATTTTCTTTCGGAATTACCTAATTTAATGGGCTTTTGCCCATTCCATGTCAGTTCAAGCATGGATCCGAATGAGCCTGGTGTGGGGCCTGAAATTGTCCCTGAAGCGCACATATCACCAATATTCATATTGCATCCATTCACCGTGTGGTGGGCGAGTTGTTGAACCATATTCCAGTATAAATATTTATGATTTGAATGACATACCTTATGTGCTGTCCTGCCGTTGGGTGCCAGATAAACCTCTAGATTTATATCATAACTCTTTTCTCCTTCGAATTGCAGATAGGGCAAAACTTTTACATCCTGCTCCGGGCCTTTGACCTTAAATG
>CAZVAY010000049.1:9073-12114 GCA_964625265.1 uncultured Sphingobacteriales bacterium
AATTGCAGATAGGGCAAAACTTTTACATCCTGCTCCGGGCCTTTGACCTTAAATGGTTGCAATGCATCCATCGTAACTACCCAGGGAGAAATAACGGAACCAAAATTTTTACTTAAAAATGGCCCCAATGGCACATATTCCCATTTTTGAATATCCCTGGCTGAAAGATCATTGAAGATGACCATTCCAAATATAGCGTCTTCTGCATCCGTTGTGGTTAATGATTCTCCCAATTCATTGTTTTTACCTACAATAAAAGCCATTTCAAGCTCAAAATCCATAAACTTACTACCACTGAATACAGGTGGTTTGTCATTGGGTTTTAATTGTCCCCTGGGCCTGTGAAAGGAAGTACCTGAAACCATGATAGATGAACTTCTGCCGTGATAGGCAACAGGGATATGCTTCCAATTTGGCAATAGAGCATTTTCGGGGTCCCTAAACATTTTACCTACATTGGTTGCATGCTCTTTACTGGAGTAAAAATCAGTATAGTCACCTACTTTTACAGGCATCATCATTTGTACATCCTCAACCCTGTATAACACTTTCGTTTGAATGTCGGGAAAATCCCTGATTTCAGAATTGTTGATGTCAAATAGTTGCGATACTGTTTCTCGTGTTTCTCTCCAGGCTTCCTGCCCCAGGGCAATGAAGTCATTCAGATAATTACTGTTGAAAGCACCCTGATAATCAAGTTCAATATTATCAAAATATCCAGCACGCGATAATTCACACAGGTCAATGACAAAATCACCGATTCGAGTGCAAACACGAGGTGAAAGTACTTTTGTTTGAAATATACCAAATGGTATATTTTGAATAGGGAAATCGCTGTCAGGGGCGATATTTAACCAGGTCTTCCGTGACGGATTATTGGTTGGTATCTTATCCATAGAATATTATATTTAAAGTGTACCTCTTCTTTCCTGTTCCAGTTCAATGGATTCGAATAAGGCTTTGAAATTTCCTTTCCCAAATGATTTGGCACCTTTTCTTTGTATGATCTCATAGAAAAGGGTAGGCCTGTCTTCAACGGGTTTGGTAAAGAGTTGAAGGAGATATCCTTCGTCATCACGATCAATTAATATTCTGTGTTGTTTTAAAATATTTATGTCTTCTTCAATTTCACCCACCCTGTCGAGCACAGTATCATAATAGGTATCAGGGACATGGAGGAATTCAATGCCTCTTTTTCTTAATTCCGATATGGTATGAATGATATTGTCTGTAGCCATAGCAATATGCTGTACACCGGAATCGTGATAAAAATCAAGATATTCTTCTACCTGGGATTTCTTTTTACCTTCTGCCGGTTCATTGATCGGGAATTTTATATATCCGGTGCTATTAGACATTACTTTGCTCATGAGTGCTGTATACTCAGTAGAAATATCTTTATCATCAAAAGAAATAATCTGCTTAAAACCCATGACATCCTCATAGAATTTTGCCCATACATTCATTTCGTTCCAGCCTACATTCCCAACCATGTGGTCAACATATTTCAGGCCGACACTTTCAGTTTTATAATCCGGATTCCAGGGGATAAAACCCGGAAGGAATACGCCTTTGTAATTTTTTCTTTCAATAAACAGATGAACGGTTTCACCGTAGATATGAATGCCAGAGCTCCGTATCTCCCCGAAATCATCAACATCTGTTGTAGGGTTCAGATAGGGCTTTGCGCCACGTGCAACAGTTTCATCAAAGGCTTTAAAAGCATCGTCTACCCAAAGAGCCACTACTTTAACACCGTCACCATGTTTTTCTACATGTTTGCCCACCGGGTGCCCCGGATGCATGGCAGATGTAAAAACGAGAGTGATTTTGTCCTGTCTCAGCACATAGGAAGTCGTTTCCTGGTTGCCTGTCTCAAGCCCTGAATAGGCCAGGGGCTGGAATCCAAAGGCTGTTTGGTAATAGTAGGCAGCCTGTTTGGCATTGCCTACGTAAAATTCTACGTAATCAGTTCCGTTTAAAGGTAAGAAATCGTCCATATTCTAATTTTTAGTTTATAACCATGATTTAAAATAGTCTTTGTCTTCAATCTGTAGCGCCTGTTCCGTAATGTTCAGAGGTGCAAAAGTATCCACCATAACGGCCAGTTCGTTTGTTGCTACCTCGCCAATGCTCCTTTCAACAGCACCGGGGTGGGGGCCATGTGGGATGCCTATGGGGTGAAGGGTGATCTGGCCTTTTTCAACGTGGTTCCTGCTCATAAAGTCACCGTCAACATAGTACAATACTTCATCTGAATCAATATTGGCGTGGTTGTAAGGGGCAGGTATCGCTTCAGGATGGTAATCATATAACCTGGGGACAAAAGCACAGGTAACAAATCCTCTCGCTTCAAAAGTCTGGTGGACTGGTGGCGGTTGGTGTACTCGTCCTGTGATGGGTTCGAAATCATGAACCGATAGGGCAAAAGGATAGTCGTAACCGTCCCAGCCAACTACATCAAAAGGATGGTTGGCATAGTGGTATGGAAACAATCGTCCTCCTTTTTTTATTTGAATGGTAAAATCCCCTTCCTGGTCAACAGGTGCCATATACTGAGGCTTTTTTATATCTCTTTCGCAAAACGGGGAATGTTCCAGTAATTGGCCCATTGGGTTGATATATCTTTTGGGAAATCGAAAAGGTGTAGCAGACTCCACAATGAACAACCTGTTGGCCTCCGTATCAAATTCAATTTGGTAAATTGTTCCGCGGGGAATAATGATCTGATCGCCATATTCAAAATGTATCTCACCAAATATACTTTTCAGCCTGCCACTTCCCTCATGGATGAAAATCATTTCTGAAGAATCACTGTTTTTAAAGAAATAATCCTTCATGGACTTCCGGGGAGAAGAAAGGTAAATACATACATCGTTGTTGAATAAAACCGGAACCCTGCTCTCCATATAATCATCAACAGGCTTTAGCTGAAAACCCTGGAAACTCCTGTGCTGCATGTTCTGATCAATGGCTGCTTTGGCAGCAATATCAACGGATTCATCAATTTTCAATATCCTTGTCGGAGGATTAATGTGATA
>CAZVAY010000050.1:0-12057 GCA_964625265.1 uncultured Sphingobacteriales bacterium
GAATAATCTATTTTCATTGGTATTCCCGTTGGCACCTCTGGCCTTTGTTGCGGGTATTTTGGGGTGTATCACTCTTGCCTCTAAAAGACCCGTTAAAACTGATCATCTCGGTGGTGTTTATCGCTGTCACCTTTTTTGTTTTATTACAATACGGCCAGGAACCCTACCATTGGCATCATGATATTGAATGGTGGTAAAATCCTGAACTGGGGTATTATTGGCTGCGGTGACGTTACCGAGAAAAAAAGCGGCCCTGCATTTAACCTGATTGAAGGAAGCCGTTTACTGGCTGTCATGCGCAGAACAGCAAACCTGGCAGAAGACTTTGCTAAACGGCATGATGTGCCTGAATGGTATAACGATGCCCGATCGATCATTGAACACCCTGATATTGATGCAGTATATATTGCCACTCCTCCCAACTTTCACGATGAATATGCTATAGCCTGCATGGAAGCCGGCAAAGCTGTTTACGTTGAAAAACCAATGGCTACTACTTATACAAAATGCCTCGGGATGGTAAAACGGTCCAATGAATTAAAAAAACCCTTGTTCGTTGCTTATTACCGTAGGTCATTGGATTATTTCAGGAAGATAAAAGAAATGATCGATGGGTCAGTAATTGGTGAGATAGAAACAATAACATTACAGTTGCACAAGCCAATATCCCGGCAGGTCCGGTCAAGTGAAAAACCCTGGCGGGTAATACCTGAAATAGCAGGGGGTGGTTATTTTTTTGACCTTGCTTGCCACCAGTTGGATATATTGAATTATTTCTTCGGGATACCCATACAATATTCGGGATCGGCCAGAAACAAAGCCGGTTATTATGAAGCTGAAGACGAAGTCAGAGGAAGGCTTACCTATCCCGGAAATATTACTGCAAAGTGTAGCTGGAATTTCCATGTCAATAAATTCCTGCAAAAAGATTGTTGCACAATAAACGGCACCGAAGGAAAAATTACATTCAGTTTTTTTAGTTTTAATCCTATCATTGTCAAACACAATAATAAAATAAAAAGAATAGTCATTAACAGGCCTGCCGTCATTCAGCAGCAATATATTCAAAGCATTGTAGATGAGTTATTGGGGAAGGGCCATTGTCCGGGGACTCTGGTATCTGCCCTAACAACAAATAAAATAATGGAAAAATTTACCCACAATTACTACTGCGGGTAAAAATAAAGCTGGCTCAAACATCATTCAGCGCACTGTCGAGTTTTTCAAATTTTAACCTGTAGTCAACTACTGACCTCCGAATCACTTCATGCGCTTCTTCTATTCCGTAAACATGAGTGATTTCGCTGTGACTCTTGGTCTCAGGCATGTCCTTATAAGTTAAAAAATAATGTTTCAGCCTTGCTACCACTAGTTTAGGTAATTCACTGATATCCTTATACTGGCTGTAAACAGCATCATTATTCAATACAGCAATGATCTTGTCATCAGCCTTGTTTGAGTCCAACATTCTGAAACCGCCAATAGGCCTTGCCTCTACCAGGAGATTGCCGTGTACCACTTCGTTTTCGGTAAAGACGCAAATATCCAACGGGTCACCATCTCCTTCAATGCCTTCCTTTCCGGTTTTTTCCATGCAGTATTTTGCTACATTCCGGTAGCAAAATGTCTGGGGTATAAAACCATAAAGGGCTGGAATTGTGTTCGAAAATTTTTGTGGCCGGTCAAGTTTCAGATAGCCACTCACTTTGTCAATTTCGTATTTAACAGTGTCCCTGGGAACAATCTCAATAAAACAATTAATTACTTCAGGAGACCTCCTCCCTATTTCTATTCCATGCCAGGGGTGTGATTTATATCTTAAACCCATCAACCTGCCAATCGGATCCATTAAATTATTTGCCATAATTTTTTTTTACAAATGTAGCTTTATATTTATTTCAACACATAGTTGTTTTTTTTTTAATTTTGACTCTTATTTTAATCAGGTATGAAAGTCTTAGTGGTTTCACTGGCACCGGTAGTTATCATTGCATCATTTATTTACCTACGGGATAAATATGAAAGGGAACCTATATCTTTTCTTCTGTTGACACTGTTGGTAGGAGCGCTTATCACATATCCTATTCTCTTGATTGAATCAGCTTTAGATAAGTTAGTAATTGGTGATTCAATTGGTCATATTTTTTACCGGGCATATTTTGTTGCCTCCTTTTTTGAAGAAGGCTTCATCTTTTTAACCCTCTTTGTCTTGATTTGGAACAACAAAAATTTTGACGAGAACTTTGACGGAATTGTCTATGCTGTTTTTATCTCCCTTGGATTTGCATTGATCGAAAATATTGATTATGTAATCCAGGGAGGCCTGACTGTAGGGATGATCAGGGCCATAACGGCTGTTCCTATGCATGCCATAACAGGGGTTATTATGGGGTTTTATCTTGGATGGGCTAAATTCAATAAAAAAAACAGGACTTCTAACATTATTAAATCAATTCTTTTTGCAGTTCTTTTCCATGGCACCTATGATTTTTTGTTAATGTCTAAAATGATGATCCTGCTTGCATTCTGGATGCCGCTAATTGTGTATTTGTGGTGGGATAGCTTTAGAAAAATCAGGATTCTATCAGAATCATCCCAGTTTAAGGATGAAAATAAAAACACTGAATTATAATTTATTTTTTTATTTTTGACAAATTAAACTGATCATGGGGTTAATAAAAGATATGTTGAGAGACCTAAGTGGCATGCCCAGGTTTTACAAGCTTGCCAAATGGTTTCTGCGGTTTGCCGTGTTTATTTACATGATAGTATATTATGGCCCCAGGCTAATGGCTCCTGAACTGTCCAGTGAATATTTTTTACTCTCACTGGTCTATCTCCTCTTTAGTTTCCTGTTGATCATCGGAGGATTTAATAAAACTTCTGATTTGACAAGGTTTAGCGCCCTCTTCCTTTTCTTTGCCATTTTAGCTCATATCGTTGCATCACTCATTATTTACAAATCTTTTGATGAACTGTTTGCATCAAGGCTTTTGCTTTTGGGTGTCACATTCTTTTTCATGACCACATCCAAACGGTATGAAAGGTATAAAGCCAAATCGAAGAATTTTTCTGTTTTTGACGAAACGGAACCGGACTAATTTAAAACTGTAAATACCAAGCACAAAAAAAGGTTGCCGGGCACCGACAACCTTACAAAGGATTAAAAATCAAAAACGTTGTTAAAATATGATAAGTTTTTTGCTTAGCGCCTTATTGTTTTGTTCAATCCTGAGGATGTAAGTACCTTTTTCAGGAATATTGACATCCAGCTTCCGTGAAATATTTTTCTCACCGATTATGTCCTCCTTAAAAAGTACTTTTCCGTTAAGGTCGTAAACCACAATACTGACCGGCTTGCCTTTTGGATTACTGAATTCAACTGTAAAATTCCCGTCATTAGGATTTGGGAAAAACTTCAGGTCAGATAGTTTCAGGTCGTTTTGAACAGTTACAGGTGATGTTTCATCAAAATCTTCAATTTTACATTCTTTTTTGATGATAATTATTTTGTGAACTTTCCTGATTTCTTTGTCTTCAATTACATCAGTATCATCAGGTATTTTTTTCATGATGACAATTTCTTCATCACCGATTGTCATACTCGTATCTCCATCAATATCCTTGAATTTATAAACAAAATGGTTATTTTGCTTGTGAAGATCTTCGAGAAGGCCATCCACGTCACTTAGGTCTATTTTTTCTTTCAATTCAATATTGAGTTCGTGGAGTTTTTCATTCATCTCTACCATAACCTTGTCAACATCAATATCCTCATTTAAATCAATCAGGATATCTTCCATTTTATCCAGTAACTCTTCAACATCAACAATTTGATCTTCCTCCTTTTCGATCCATATCATTTTCTTGTTTGAGTCGGGAGAACAAAATACCCTGACACCGTCTTCTTCACCGGCCTGCATATCTTTGAGTTCATCTTCAGTGATCTTTTCATCCTTAACGAGCTCACCATTAACCCATTCCTTATAATTGAGGGTACCATCTTCGTTCGCCTTAATTTCTATTTTCTTTTCAATGTCACCTTTTCCCTTCTCAGCATCTGCTGTAACAATCATTATCTTCTTCTCCTTCTTTTTATCCTGGGAAGATACTTTACCTGAAAAACCAAGCATGAGCAATGCAAGAATAAACACGATCAGGTTGCCATAGTTGTTAAATACTGATTTCATAATTTTACTTTAAATGTTGTCCAATCCCACATAAATATCCTTCAAAATATAATTCGAAATTAATAGGTTATTTTTAATATGTATGTTAATCCTCGTTAATAGCTGTTAAAGATTGTTAACCCACCCTTAAATCAGGTATATCTTTATAATTTTGTTGGACTAAAACAATCAGGGTGACCATAAAGCGTCTCAAAATTATCAGTGTTTTTATTTCTGTTATTTTTCTCCTGTTGATTGGTGTTCAGGTTTATTGGGTCAGGAATGCTGTCAGGCTTCAACAAGAGCAATTCGGGGAACACGTTTCGGCAGCACTGGAAAATACACGGAAAAAGTTGGAAAAGCTGGAAATGTTAAACCATATTAACCGGAGCCCCGGGGGTAAATCATTGATCTATCCGATACTTTCAGAAAAAGATTTTCTTCTCCAATTCCCTGAATATATAGACTCCCTAACCCGTGAACAATATGGAATTAATGATGACTCCATAGGCAGTATGTTTATTATTAAAAACATGATTGATTCAGATAATTCCGGTACTGTTAATGAAGAAGTAATTATAGGCAACCCTGGTTCCATGCAAAAAAAATTAAGCATACAAATCTCATCTGAACACCTAATACAAAAAAGCAATAAGAATATAGATAGCATTAAAAAGACAGTTCAGTTACAGGTAAAAGCGCTTAAGGACCTAATGATTGAAATTGTTGATCTTAATTTAAATAAAGGTGAAGAATTCAAGATTGAAGGAGAAGTCCTGAACAAAATCCTTAAAGAGGAACTGGCAAAGACAAATATTAATATTCCATTTGAATCCGGAGTTTTTTCCCCAACCGGCAGGGCTGTCTATCATTCAGGGTCTGACACCAATGCGACCCGGTTCTCACCCTTTGGGATCGATCTGTACCCAAATGACATCATTAAAAAGTCTTATACTCTGAGAGTTTGGTTTCCACACATGCGTAAGTATAACATTGATTCATTTGGCATATCAGTTGGTATTTCCCTGGTTCTATTACTGGCCATAATATTTTTAATCTTTTATACACTTGCCAGCTTTATCAGGCAGAAACGAATTACCGAAATACGCAATGATTTTGTCAATAACATGACCCATGAACTAAAAACACCCTTATCCAGTATTTCACTAGCCTGCGAAGCCATTAATGACGAAAGCATTGTTCAGAATAAAGGAAAAAGAAGCATTTTTATCAAAGTCATTCAGGAAGAAAGCGAACGGCTGACCAACCTGGTAGACCTGGTTTTGCAAAATGCATTACTCGACAATACGGAATTTAAACTGAGCAGGGAACCTATGGATATCAACGATCTGGCTGAGAGATTAAAAACAAAAGTCGATGTATTTGCCAAAAAAAGTAACGCCCGGATTGAATGGAATTGTGACTTAAAAGACCAGAAATTTTACGGAGATTCTGTTCACCTGTTAAATGCTTTTCTCAATATCATTGACAATGGGATAAAATATTCTCCTGATATACCCTGGCTAACTATCTCATTTACCGAAGACGAAAACCGGCTTATCTTCTTATTCACCGATCATGGAATAGGAATACCCAGGGAGGAACAGAAACGGATTTATGACAAGTTTTACCGCGTACCTTCAGGGAACCTGCATGACGTCAAAGGTTTTGGGTTGGGACTTAATTATGTGAAGAAAGTGGTTAATGGCCACCATGGAACTATCAGCCTGGAAAGCGAACCGGGGAAGGGAAGTACATTTACGATAACTCTACCAAAACAATAATCTGAAATGAACAACATAATTAAAATCCTTATAGCTGAAGACGACCCCAACCTGGGGTTTATGATCAGGGAATACCTGACAGCTAAAAACTACGATGTTACTGTGGCAGAGAATGGCTCTCTTGCCCTGGACCTGTTCAGAAAAAATTTTTATGACTTTATCATCCTGGATGTCATGATGCCTAAAATGGACGGTTTTACCCTGGCTTCCGAAATCAGAAAATTAAATGAAAATGTTCCGATCATCTTTTTAACAGTAAAAGCCATGAAAGAAGATGTGATCAAGGGCTTGAAGATAGGCGCTGATGACTATATCAGAAAACCCTTTCACATGGAAGAATTGCTGTTAAGGATCAATGCAATTTTAAAACGCACCAATGAATCCACCAAAATTGGTGATCACTACGAAATAGGTAAGTACACTTTTTATCCGGGCAGGCAGGTCCTTAAATTTAAAGACACGGATACAAAGCTATCCGGGAAAGAAAATGACACACTTCAGATCTTATGTCAATATAAAAACCAGGTGATTGAACGCTCCTATATTCTTAATAAGGTTTGGCAGAATGATGATTATTTTGCCGGAAGAAGTATGGATGTTTATATTACCAAACTCCGAAAATATCTCAAAAACGACCCCAACATTGAGATTATTAACGTGCATGGTAAAGGCTTTAAACTAATTGCCTGAATTAGGCACTATTCTGAATAAATATATTCATTTTCGCGAGCTAATTTTATTTACTTTGCAGCGTTTTAAACCCATAAAACAAATTGATTTAAATTTTTATCGTGAGACAACTTATACCTCTTTTCTTTATTTTGACACTATTGTTTTACAAAGGTCAAAGCCACCCTACCGATACCATTGGAGATACCAACAAAAGCGAGATTTATTCTGAATTAATCTCCAATCTCGACAGCCTGGCCAATTTGTGGTACGTTAAACATTCCGAAGCCTATAAAACAACAACTTCAATTGAAAAAAGTGACAGCGCAGAAATACCTGTTTTCGATGATGAGGTATACCGGGACAGATTGAAATCAATATCCAGTATAATAAATCTACCATACAATGATAAAGTAAAAGCATTTATCAATCTCTATGTAGTAAAACGAAGAGACATTGTAGAGGTAATGCTGGGCCTGAGCAATTATTATTTTCCGGTATTTGAAGAGATCCTTGACAAAGAAGGCCTGCCCAACGAGTTTAAATATTTGCCATTGATTGAATCAGCACTTAATCCCAGGGCAGTATCACGTGCTGGCGCAACCGGAATGTGGCAGTTCATGTTTACTACGGCCCGTTTGTACGGACTTGAGATTAATTCATTTGTTGACGAAAGGCGCGACCCGGTAAAAGCTACCTATGCGGCAGCTGCTTTCCTCAAAGACCTCTATGACCTCTATGGCGACTGGACACTGGCATTGACTGCCTACAACTGCGGACCCGGCAATGTCAATAAGGCAATAAGACGATCAAAAGGGAAAACAGACTTCTGGGACTTGTATTATTACCTTCCCCGGGAAACACGTGGTTACGTTCCATCATTCATAGCGGCTGTTTATTTCATGAACTTTTATGCTGAGCATGAGCTGTCACCTATAGACATTACCATGCCTGACTTTACTGATACCATTATGGTTGACCAGGAATTGCACCTGAAACAAGTATCTGATGTCCTGCAAATTGATATCCAGCTTTTACGTGATATGAACCCCCAATACCGGACAGATATAATTCCTGCAAAAACAAAAGAATACCCATTGCGGTTACCGGTAAATATGGCTGCGCGTTTCATTGACCTGAGCGATTCCATTTATGCCTACAAAGACTCGTTTTTTTTCAACCCCGCCAGGGAAGTATTAAGCCCACCGAAAAATAAGGTTAACAGGAGCTATACCCCTGCACCTCCCGGAAAAAATATGACTGCATTGTATTACACCATACAACCTGGCGATAACCTGGGTTATATCTCACAGTGGTACCATGTCAGGCTCACTGATCTGCGATATTGGAACAACATCAGGGGCAATACCATACGTGCAGGACAAAAACTGTTGGTTTATGTACCTTCAGATAAAAGCCAGAACTATGAGCGGATCAACAATATGAGCTTTAAACAGAAGCAGGAATCTGTTGGTATAGAAGTAGCCCCAAAACCAGTTCAAAAAACAAAACAAGTTAAAACAACTAAATCAAATGGTAAATTCACAACTTATAAGGTACGGAGCGGTGACAACCCCTGGGTTATTTCAAAAAAATTCCCCGGAGTAAGCCCTCAGGAAATCCTTGATGCCAACGGAATTAAAGATGCCCGAAACCTCAGGCCCGGCCAAATATTAAAAATCCCTGTTAAGTAGGCTATGAAACCCTGGCGAACCCTTGTCTTTATTGTAAGTGTATTGTTACTCCTGGCAGTATTTTCATTTATTGTTCCTGAAAATGGGTTCAAACTAACAAGCAATTTTTCCATTAGGTTTAGCCAGATTGAAGACATCCTTAACCCTAAAAAAATTGAGTATGCAGATATATCTGAAATTGTAAAAAAAACGGACTCACTCATTGTATTTGAAGAAGAAAAACTTTCGAAAAACACAAATGCAGAAACAGCAATAACCAGGGACACGGTAAAAGCTGATGCGCGCAAATTAAGAAGCAATATTTACAGGCTGCAATATCCGGATGGGGATAGAAGTAACCTTTATCACTTTTTTCGGCAATTAAAAGACCTTAAAAAGAACAATGATCTGATCAGGATCATTCACTATGGGGATTCGCAAATTGAAGGCGACCGGATCAGTTCAGGTATCAGGAATAGCCTCCAGGACAGGTTTGGAGGAAAAGGCCCCGGGATGTTCCAGCTTGTGGATATCACGAAAACGATTGCAGTAAATCGTGAATCTTCTCCAAACTGGATCAGGTATACCATTCTTGAAAACAAGAAACATGACCCCGGACATAAAAAATATGGTGCATTGCTAAGTTTTTGCCGGTTCGCTCCTTACCCTGATGATTCCCTGCCAGGCGATACAACTACCTATTCGAGCTGGCTCAAGCTTAGTAAGTCAAATCTGACATATGCCAATACCAGGGATTTTGGCCAGCTCAGATTGTTTTATGGTTATAACGATCTACCGTTTACGGTTCAGATTCTTGACAAAGAGGGCAACCAACTCGATAAAGACAGTATCCTGCCACGCCAGTCGGCAACTACATTGGTTTGGAAATTTGACGAAAGCCCTGATGAAATCAGGTTGGAGTTTTCAGGTAATGGCAGTCCTGATATTTATGGAATTGCCATGGATGGCAACAGTGGCGTTGCCGTTGACAATGTTGCATTACGAGGTAGTGCCGGGCTTGATTTTACCAAATCCGATATGTCTTTCCTGGCAAAGATGTACAACTATCTCAATGTTAAATTGCTGATACTTGAATTTGGTGTTAATGTAGTTCCCAATGTTGTTGACGATTATGGATATTACGAAAGATGGTTTTACGGAAATTTGTCTGCCCTGAAAAGATTTAATCCCGAATTATCCATCATCGTTATCGGATTATCAGATATGGCCCGTAAGTCATCTTCAGGTGATTATTATGAGTCTTATCCTAATATTGAAAAGATCAGGGATGCCCAACGAAATGCCGCTTTTAAAGCCGGCTGTGCTTTCTGGGATTTATTTGAAGCTATGGGTGGAAGAAACTCAATGCCCAGTTGGGTTTTTGCAGAGCCTCCCCTTGCTGCCAAAGACTTCACCCATTTTAATGTTCGCGGGTCAAAAATTATTTCTCAAATGTTTGTAAATGCTCTCCTTGCCGACTATGAGGAGTTTTTAATCAATGACAAATAGTCTTTTTATTATATGGAAAACAATAATTACCCGGAAGCTTAAGGCTTCGGGAAAAGGGCTAATACTCCTGTTATTGTTCTCAAATACACTTATGGCCCAGGACTATCCCTACACCATTAATAAATATAGTTTTATTGCTTATGACAAAAATGTAATTCATTTTGAAGGCGATTCCTACCAGGATTATTTGGATTTATTTCAAAAGTTCTCTGCTATGGTCCTGCAGGGAAAAACAAATTTACATATTGTACATATTGGTGATTCACATATCCAGGCTGATTATTTTTCAGGCCAGTTTCGTACCCGCCTGCAAACGATGGATAAAGGCTTACAGGGGAGCCGTGGTTTTGTTTTTCCATACCGGGTAGCAAAATCCAACAACCCACCCAATTACAGGGTAACATACACCGGAGACTGGGAGCATTGCCGGAATGTAGAAAAGAATAAAACCTGTCTGCTGGGATTATCCGGCATTGAGGTTACAACACATGATTCATTGGTAAGCCTTGATTTCTCACTTGCCCGAAAAAACTATCTGGCATACGATTTCAACAGGATCAGGATCTATTATAATTTTTGGGAAGCGCCTTATGTGGCCAGTTTTACCAATGGACAGATAGAAGACCCGGAAATTAAAGTAAATGCTCCAGGTGGATTTGTCGAATTCTCTTTCCCTGTTTATCTGGATTCAGTTACGATCACATTTTCAAAAATTGACACAGTTGATATACCCCTGATACTCTATGGCTTTAGTTTTGAAAACGACAACCCCGGCATTACGTACAGCACAATTGGAGTAAACGGGGCCGATTCAAGATCATTTCTGCGTTGCCGGTTTTTTGAAAGCCAGCTCAAGTCACTTGAACCGGATTGGATTATTGTCAGCCTCGGTACCAATGATGCTTATGCACGGAATTTCAGCAAAGATGTGTTTTATGCCAACATGGACACCCTCATTCAGAAAATCAGGATAGCCGCCCCCGGTGTGCCCATTCTGCTGACAACACCCGGTGATCATTACAGGCGAAGGAGATATGTAAATTACCAGGTGCCGGTGGCAGGTAAGGTTTTGTATTCCCTGGCCCGGAAACATAACCTCGCTGTCTGGGATTTATTTGAGGTCATGGGTGGGATCAACTCTATTCGTAACTGGAAATATTTTGGCCTGACTGCCAATGATTACCTTCATTTTAGTAAAAGCGGCTATGAATTGCAAGGCAACTTACTATTTAATGCCTTTTTGAAATCTTATGAAAAATCAATAAGCCGGGAAAATGAAAAACCCGTTGCCAAGCCCTGATGGATAAACTCAGAGACATATTGATGTACAACCCGGAAAAGCCCTTGCTGTTTACGAGCCTTTATTTCTGGCTATTCTTCATCATAGTCCTGGTTTTATTCACTGCAACCTATAAATCAAAAAAACTCAGGAGCCGGGTACTTTTTTTTCTCAGTATGTTTTTCTATTGGAAAACGAGCGGCTTCTTCATTGCCCTACTGCTTATCACTACATTTACCGACTACCACACCGGCAGGTTTATTTATCATTCAAAAGAGTCGTGGAAACGGAAAACCGGGTTGTGGATCAGTATTCTTGTCAACATTGGATTGCTGTTGTATTTTAAATACACATATTTCATTACCGGCACCTTCAACGAAATATTTCATGTAGAATACCAGGCCATCAATATTTTTTCTAAAACAGCCAATGGTATTTTTAATACCGGTTTTGACATTTACAAAATCATCCTCCCTGTAGGCATCTCTTTCTATACATTTCAAAGCCTAAGCTATGTCATTGATATGTATAAAAAGAAAATAAAGCCTGTTGCCAATATCATTGATTATGGTTTTTTTGTTACTTTTTTTCCCCAACTCGTAGCAGGCCCCATAGTCAGGGCATCTCATTTTATTCCCCAGATATACCAAAACTACTCGGTATCAAAAGAGGATTTCAACCGGGCAGTGTTCCTGATCCTCAACGGGCTTATCAAAAAAATGATCATTTCAGATTATATCTCGATCAATTTTGTTGACAGGGTTTTCGATTCTCCCCTCTCTTACTCCGGTTTTGAAAACCTGACGGCAATTTTTGGTTATGGTATCCAAATCTATTGTGACTTTTCCGGATATACCGATATCGCCATTGGCCTGGCGCTTCTTCTTGGATTCCGGATTCCCCTGAACTTCAATTCCCCGTACAAGGCTCGTAATATTGCTGATTTCTGGCAACGTTGGCATATTTCTATGACA
>CAZVAY010000051.1:0-12038 GCA_964625265.1 uncultured Sphingobacteriales bacterium
CCGATCAGTTCGCCAGCATCATCAAAGTCACCGTCAATGTTCCAGTCGATCCATGCTTTCCGGTTCATATCGTTATAAGCGGTAGACCTCTCTACAGTCAGCATGTATTGTGCACTCAGGTCAAGGGGAGTACCAACAGTATTGGTGTAATCAGTATATTCTGACAATCCGATGCCTGAAGAATTATCAATCTCGGAAAGGACAACCCTGCTTATACCCAGGTCAGGATTCAGGTTAGGTTGACCCTGCTTATTCCTGCCTATTCTTGGCAGACAGTAATCAATGACATTGATATAGCAATTCTCCATCAGTGAATCGAAGTAGGTTAGCTGGTAGCTTGACCTCAATTGTACATCAAAGCATCCTGTGGTATCAAAAATGACCTGTGGGTTCTGGGAATTCTTATTGGTTCCGTTTACAAATCTGTAAGCCGGAATTTTCAGTCCGAAATCATCGTATATGGAATCAGGCGAAATTGTCCATTCCCATCCATCTACACATTCGTAAGACATGTCCATGAAAGTAACAATGTCAGATGAAACAGCGGGTCGCTTGTTATCAGCATCAAATACGGTTGTAGGAGCTGCATTGGGCTGCTGGATATATACCAATTTTGTATAGGTACTGTCACCACCACAACTGGACACAGTCAAATGAACAGGTACGGGGTTATTAAATGGCATGTACCAGAAGTTAAATTGCCCGTTCTCTGAATAATCATCTGCAAAACCGTCATCATCAAAGTCCCATGAATAGGTATAGCCGGGATCGGTTGTCAGATTATTGAAGTAGGCTGTCATATTAAGACATACAGTATCAGGTCCTTCAAAATAGGCATCAGGCATTGGGTAATTACCCAGTACACCGGCCCATTCACCAATAAATCCGGTGCTGGTACCTGAATTGTTTGATGTCATTCTAATATACATTTGACCTGAATTTGATGTATAACTTGAGTCAACACCGGGATCTGTAAGAGAACCTGTCAGACCATTGGGTAGGGCAGTTGTATTCCACAATGGCGTTCCGTTTTCGTCAGTGCCATCATATATTTCTACATAGTCATTAGCCTGGAAATTAAACTCTGAAAACTTGAAGGATATTTCTTTCGAACAAGGATCGAGCATAATATCGCAGTTGGCATTATCAGTATAGTTCGAGAAGGGGCCGCCATCATCATAAAGAATTCCAAAGAGGCTCTTCGATACTTCAGGAAGTACATACTGGCATAGCCACTGGCTCGGTTTAACGATTATATAGTTTTCCTTACAAATACTGTCAGCACCTCTAAGGTTTGTGGCAGTCAGGCAAACTTTGTATTTCCCCGGGAAGTCGAAACTAATCAATGGATTTTGAGCTCCACTATGGGAAGGTGGCATGTAGGAATGCGTTGGAACAGTACCCAGTAAGGGGTGATTGATCAATGCCGGATAAACCTTCCATAACCATGTACTTGGGCAGTTTGTTGACAAGTCGCTGAATTGAACCGGATAATAAGTTTCAACACTGTTTAAATCGGCAATAAAATCAGCAGTAGGCATGGACTGGGGTGTGTCTATATGAATGATCTTGGTAAAGGTGTCAATTCCACCACAGTTCTCAGTTACTACACTAATGGTATCATCGTAACTGCCATCAGGGAACACGTAAGTATAATGCAAATCAGTGCCGACCTCAGTACCATTATGGAACCACCAGTGGCCCATGGGCAGTGAAGCACTATTAACATTTACAAAAGTGATGGGTGTTCCGAAACATACGGTATCATCAGACAGGAATCCAGCATTAGGTGGTTGTACCGGATAAGCGGATTCGTCAGCACCAATTGAAGTTTCATATTTACAACGTGCGTCACCATCAATGTCAATAGCTACATTGGCATTGAAAGGGCTTTTAATGGGTGGATAACCTGAACTCAGGTGCAGGTCATCGTAATAGGATGTGAAGTGGGGATCTATATTATCCCAGGAATTTGCATCATGTATACCCATACCTGATGTGAATGTTTTAAAACCATCCAAATCAGTGGCGTAAATGGTTTGGGGATAATAGTATGCATAAAAAAGATTGTAGTTGTTGGTTGAATTATTAGGATAATAATAGAGGTTGTAATCCATTGATAATCCGTCAGGATAATATAAATATGCCAAATATGTAGCATCTGTCGATACAAATATATTGTTATATACCTTGGTGCTTGATGGATAATAATAAACTCTTAATGCATAATAGCCAGTAGAATTACTATTGCCATCAACTACAACGGTATTGTGATATACACCTATTCTTGTTGACCTGTAATATAAGGTAATAGCAGCTTGCCGGTTGCTTTTGGTTGTTCCGTAATGGAAATCATAGATCATATTATTGGTAAACTGGGAAGAATCAGATGTATAGTAGTTTTCATAATAGGTGTAAAATCCATAGTAACTGGGGCTTATGGTATTGGCGTCATAGATGTTTCCACCTCCGTAGTAATTGTAGATACCATAAGAATAGGAGTTCCTGAAATCGGTAATTGTATTCAATCTGATAGTGGATTTCGCCATATAATATTGGTAAATCCCGTAGTAATATTGCTGTTTGAACGTATTTTTCAGGAAAGTGTTTCCGTTGCTGTACGTCTGGTAGTTGGAACCGTTAAGCCTGGCCCCGTAATAACCACCGGTAAAGTTACTATTTGAGAATGTATTGTAGTTCCCGTTGTTCCCATAACCATATATACTGGTTTCAGAATTGGAGAACAAAACAATAACCTGGTAAGAATTAGTAGTGGATGTGCTGAGGTCAAGGTCACAATTGTCTATCGTGTTGTAGTCAGCCATATTGTTAAACCAGGCACAAATAGCGTTTCCTGAACCCGTATTTTCAATTGTCAGGTTTTTGAAAGTATAATAATCGCCACCGTCAAAAGCCAGGGTAGCTATACCGCCTGTACTTCCTCCTGCTGCATAAGTAATTTTTGCAAGTGAACGGTCAACACCATCAAAAGTGACTGTGTTTATATCGCTCATACCAATAATCTCATCCAGGACCAGGCGTTCATTGTAAGTACCAGCCTGGGCAGTGAAATTAACCGGGCCTGCAATTCCACAATTGTGGAGTGCGGCCAGGGCATCATTAAATGTCGCATAATCCCCTGTGGCACCAATGGTATAATTCCCGAACATACCCGTACACATCACTTTGGTCATAGTGTCATTGGTTGGGTCGTTGTCAGGCAGGGAGTCATTGGCATTGTTGGCCCATACTTTCAACGTATAGGATCCTAATGAAGGAATATTCATTGAATCGGCAAAAGAATATTTATAGGTAGCACCTGCTGAAAGGTAGGAACTGTCAAAATTAAAGTTGTTGACGAGAGTAGGCGTTCCGTTGTCAATTTTATACCCAAGGTCAATCCAGTTTACTGTATCTGCCTTGAAGTTTTGAATGGTAACGGATAATTTGTTTTTACCTGTATTTAATACAAGGGGAGAATCAATGCTGGCAATACCCACATCAAACCCGGTGGGGGGAATAAAGACCATCTGACATTGTGGTTTTTGATTTAAAGTATACCAGTAGGGTGCCTGCCCACAGGTATTGGAGTTGTCAGTCCGGTAATAACCAAAATTCTGAGTGGCATTGTAAACCCTGCACTGCCCAGTGGAAGTCCAGGCGGTCACCTGTGCAAAGCAAACATCAATAAGGATATTGGAAGTCCCGTTCCAGAAAAAAGGTGAAGAGAAGGAAAAAGTATTCCACTGGTTTGCAGTTGGTGAAAACGAGCTGGTATAGTAAACCTGGGTCAGCCCGGTAGCATCATAGCTGTTGGCATTGGTGTTCGTTGTATGCTTAATTTTAATCGTGTACTGGGGCAACGAATAAGTAGGTGTAGCTGTAACATACCAGGCGATTGAATTGAGGGCACTTCCGGCTGTGATACCTGCTGCTAAAATTTCAGTTGCGGTATAAATGATCTGCATATGACCACTGCGGTAATAAATATTTACCGGTGATATGGTAGTAGTACCATTCGTGGCGGTGCCTGAACCAAGCTGAATCGTTTGGGCAAATGAGGCCAGTCCTGCTGTGGTAAGGATGCTAAGCAGTACGAAAATTCGGAATAATTTTGATAGAGGTGTACCTTGTCTTTTCATAATTTAAAAATTTAGGTTATACTTTAATTTGACAAATATAATGAGTTTTCTCAATTGGCGTATAAGTTTTGGTAAATTTATTCGTGAGACTCAAATTTCAAAAGTGTAGCGCATTGAAATTTGTAAGCCGAACGAATCCCGATACGGTTCATCATCGGGATGAATGAGTTTAATACTCCGATGCTTGCATCGAAAATAAAGCAATTTCTATGTTGATACCTCAACAGCTTGCTGAGAGGTAGTTTATTTAAATAAGTGCCCACATTAGGTTAATAAGGATTTAGCCTGTTTTATTAATGAACAGTTACAACTATGTTTACCCATATCCTGAAATGAACTAATGACTGTGTAATTTCTATATTTGTGCATTAAAAAATAAAAAATTGATATCCGGGCGGAAACTATATTGTTTATCCCTCTTGCTTCTCAGTACAATTTTTTCTGTGAGGGCAGATGAAACGCCAAAAAGCCTGTTCATTGAACACTGCAGCCGCTGTCATAAACCGGGGATGGAACTCATCGGGCCGGATATCAGGAATATCAGGGATAAAAGGGAATTAGGCTGGCTGCTGGATTTCGTTAAGGATTCTAAAAAACTCATTGAAGCAAACGACCCACAGGCAGTTAGTCTTTACAAGGAGTTCAGACAGACTGAAATGCCGGCCAATACCCTGACTGATTCCCAGATTGTGGCTGTTTTTAATTATGTTGATCAATACAATTATTCAGGTACAACCGGAGAAGAATTTGCCCGGGTTGAAGAACAGGGAAACCAAAGAATATTGCTCAGGCCTTTCATCATTATCCTGATACTTTTGCTCCCGGTCTTTTTTGCAGTTTTTTTTAGCATAAAAAAGAAGAAAAAGCATCCGGTAACATTTTTTTTAATTGTTTACATTCTTCTCGTGTTGGTCATTTCGATATGTTGGATTTCCGGTTTACTGACTCAGGCAAGAAATGATAAATCCCGGCTTGGCCGGATTCAACCGGTCATATTTGACCACCAGGTTCATTATCGGGATTATGATATCGATTGTATATATTGTCATATTATGGCGGTAAAAAACAGGGTAGCCAATACACCGGGAGTTGATGTTTGCATGAAATGCCATACTTATATCCGGGAAGGTGAAACTTACAAGGAAAAAGAAATCGGGAAGTTAATAGCCCTGTATGAAAGTGGAGAACAAATCCGTTGGGTGGCCGGGTACAGGATTCCGCCCTATGTCCGGTTCAATCATGAATTGCACAATCGTATTGCCGGGCTGGATTGTCTGAATTGCCATTCAGGGGAAGGTGATCCGGTGATAACATCTTATTCATTTACAATGGGCTGGTGTATCGATTGCCACAGGCAGCATAAACCGGATATGAAAAATCATTTTTACGCTGACAGCATTTATACAGTAATTAATTCGGTTGTAGAAACAGGAGGGGAAAATTGCCTGGTTTGTCATTATTAAGCATGAAAAAAAAGAAGAAAACAGGAGTGAGAAATAACGGGTTTTTTGTGCCATCGGCCACAAACAGGAGAGATTTTCTAAAACTGTCTGCTCTCACTGCCGGATCGACTATGATCCTGAATGCCTGTAAAAAATCAGGTGTCAGGCATGTGCTGCCATACCTGGCTGAGCCGGCAAAATACAAACCCTTCGACAAGAAAAGTATTGCAACTTCGTGCATGTCATGTAAAGCCGCCTGCCCGGCTGTAGTAACTACCATCAATGGCCATCCGGTAAGGATAGATGGAAATCCGTCCTTTCCCCTGACCGGAGGCGGGCTTTGCCCGACAGGCCTGGTGTCAGTCGTTGACCTTTACAGAAAGGAAAGGTTGAATACGGCAATATCGGATGGAAAAAAACAAAGTATTGATCAGGCAACATCTGGTATAAAAAGTATTCTTGAAGCACAACAATCATCCGGCAAGCAGGGCTGGTTTGTCGCACCGGTATTAAATTCAATATCTGAAACCAGGTTGATAAGGGAATTTTGCCAAAAATACAAGCTGAATAGTTTGTTTTATGATTGGAGTGGCCATGCAACAATCTTGGATGCCTATGAGGATTTTAGCGGCAACAGGATTTCACCTTTTTATAAGTTCCATAAAGCCCGGCTGGTCATAAGCTTTGCCGATGATGCATTGCACTCAGGTGCCATGGCGCTGCAAAATACTGCCTTATGGTCGTCCAATAAAGAAGAAGACAAGGAATGGGTCCAGGTAGAATCAGGCCTTTCTCAAACCGGCATTGTTGCGGATAAACGAATTGCCATTTCAGTGGCAGATACAGGCCAAAAATTGGCTGAATTACTTGAGCTTCTTCAACAAAGAAAATCCGGTTTCGAAGAAAATCTTCCTGTTAATGGCTGGTTACAAAGAATAGCTGACAAATTATGGGATAACAGGGGCCGCAGTATTTTCCTTTGTGGGATCAATGACAGGGATTTCCAGAAGACTGCTATTGCCATCAATGCGCTGTTGGAAAATTACGGACGGACCATTGACACGCAAAATACGGCTTTTACAAATGAAAGCCGGGCCAGCAGGGTGGAGAAATTTTTAAGGGATGTACGGGCCGGGCAGGTTCAAACACTTGTTATTTTTAATTCAAATCCGGTAGCAGATTTCCACCTTGATGACGTGTATTCCAATATTAAAGACAAAGTAGGGCTATTTACTTTCGAAAATCATACTTCCCGACTCTGTAACAGGATGTTGCCGGTGAGCCATTTTCTTGAATCCTACTCCGACCATCTGATGGCTGGCGGGTATGGCAGTTTGTCACAGCCGGTGGTCAATCCCATTTTTAAAACTTTACAGACAGGGGATTACCTGCTCAGATTGATGGGTAAAAATATTTCTTTTAAAACATATCTGGAGCAAAACTGGAAAAAAGGCTCATTGGGTTTGCCTTATGAAACAATTACCGGCTCCTGGTCAACGGGCTATTTCAGAAGGAGTATTTCGAAAGACAGAGGCCATATTAAAGATAAAGACCTGGGTAAGGCCCATTCTCGGATTAAATCAGCCTTTAAGGAAAAACTTTATCTGATCAGTTCAATACCCACACATATGAAAAATACAACTTACGACCCTGATCCTGTGTTGTGGGAATTGCCACGGGGATCCATGTCTGTAAGTTGGAATGTCACTGCAAGGGTATCACCTGAGCTGGCCGAACAATTCAGTTTACAAAATGAAGATGAAATAAAGATATCCGCTAATGAGCAGGAAATTCTTGTTCCGGTTATCCTGGTTGATGGGATGTCAGGCGATATTGTGGAGCTGGATACCGGTTTTGGCCGGGAAGTAGAGGACTACATTTCTCCCGGAATAATAGCTATTAAATCCATAAAGAAAACAGGCAGAAATGTTGGGATGTCAATTTCGCGCCCCGGAAAACTCGAACCTGATTTAACAAAATCAGCCGGGAACTTCAATACCTCCAATAAAAACATGACAAGGTCTCAAAGGCAATTCCCGTTTCATCATTGGGCCATGGCCATTGACCTTCAAAAATGTACCGGTTGCAAAAGTTGTGTGGTAAGCTGCCAGTTGGAAAATAATATTCCGGTGGTTGGCCGTCATGATTCAGCCCTTAACAGGCAGATGCATTGGTTAAGGTTTCAATATTTTAATGCCGGAGAGGATTATACTTTTATTCCCATTAACTGTCAGCATTGCGATGCAGCGCCTTGTGAACCTGTTTGTCCGGTTGCTGCCACCGGCAGCAGTATCGAAGGGATTAACCAGCAAACATACCAACGCTGTATTGGCGCCCGTTTTTGTAGCGCAAACTGCCCCTATGAGGCCAGGCTCTTCAATTACAGGGATTACGTTCATGATCGTCCTGAAAATAGCCGCATGACCGACCGGTATGGCAGGATGTCGTTGAATCCTGAAGTAACTGTTCGTGAAAAGGGGATGATAGAAAAATGCTCTTTGTGTGTTCACAGGATTCAGGAAGCTAAATACCAGGCTAAAAAAGAAGACAGAAAACTCAGGGACGGTGACATCAGGCTGGCCTGTCAGCAAAGTTGTCCGGCAGGCGCCATTTTGTTTGGTGACATCAATGATCCGGTATCGGAAATATCTATCGCCTTACAACAAAAACCGGCTTTCCGGTTGTTTGAATCGCAGGGTACGGAACCCTCGGTTTATTATTTTTATTCAAAAAAAATCAGGAAAGCCCAAAATGGATAGAAAGAACAGAAATACCGCATTGCTGATCCTCGCTGTTGCTACACTGGCAGTCGTATGGGGTGGTTCAACGGTATTCAGGATCTTCCGGGAGGGTTTGCAGGTGTTGAGCCTTGATCAAAAAGTAGTCTGGGGCGTGTTGATCGCCAACTTTGTTTTTTGGATTGGACTGGCACATGCGGGTACTTTTATTTCAGCCATCCTGTTGTTGCTCAGGCAGGACTGGCGCAAAGGTATCCACCGGCTGGCTGAGGCTACAACCCTGGCAGCCATTGTAATTGCCTTGTTAATGCCGGTGCTACATCTGGGCAGGCCGGGTATGTTTTATGAATTAATGCCGAATCCGAACCTGAAAATGAACTTTCAACTGGTGAATTATTCTTCACCGCTGACCTGGGATTTTTACGCTATTCCCGCTTACTTTATTCTGTCAGTCCTGTTCTTTTATGTTGGCATAATCCCGGATTTTGGCTGGAAAAAGAAGCATGAAAAAAACCGGTTGGCCGGATGGATGTATTATTCACTTTCAGCAGGATGGAAGGGGAGCAGGGAACAATGGGCATTGTTATCAAAAGTCAATGTGACATTGGCTGCCCTGATAGCACCCCTGGTTATTTCCGTGCATACCATTGTCAGTTTTGATTTTGCCGTGAGCCATAACCCGGCCTGGCACCAAACCACTTTTCCGTTGTATTTTGTCACCGGAGCCATCAATTCCGGTTTTGTATTGGTGCTGTTTTGCCTCATCGTTTTTGAAAAATTGAATTTCACCGGAATTCTCCTGTCAGAAAAACAACTTAACAACCTCAATAAGATCATTCTTTTTTGTTCAATTCTTTTAGCAGGATTCTACCTCATCGAATTGATAAGTGCAGCGGAAACTCCTGACTGGAGCCGGTTACAAATGACAACCCTTTTGCTGGTGGTTGTTGTTCCACAATTGCTTTGGGTTCACCGGTTGAGAAAAAACAAATTGGTTTCAGCACTGGTATCGCTGCTGATCCTGTTGGGGATGTGGCTCGAAAGGTTTGTTATTGTTATTCAGGGACAGGAAAAGGCATATTTAACACAGGTAGAAAAAATTCACCTGAACCTGGCAGACCTTTCCCTGGTCTTTGGTACGGTTGGGTTACTGATCTTACTGTTGGCCGGTATTTCATGGTTGGTGCCGATGGTCCCGGGATATGAAAAAGCCGGAGGTGCTCATGAATAGCGATAGGCTCATATTAGCTTTTGAAGATTTTGACCAACTTCAGGGAGTTGTGTTAAAAAACCCATTGCTCTCCGAGGAAGCATTGGAAATTTATTCTTCCCAACCGCTGAGGGCCAGTACGGGTATGGATAATAGCTTACCGAAAATCAAACTTTTTGCACTTATTGGTGCTTTTGTTGGCTTCATGGCCGGTATAGGGATGAATTTATTTTTGGGGCTTCAGCTTGATGTCACCCTTTCCGGATTTGCTTCTTCCACCTGGTTAACAATAACCCCCTTTTTATTTGTGATCACGATTTTGGGAAGCGGGTTAAGCGTGTTTACCTGTTTTATCTTTTCTATTAATAAAAGAACCAGGAATGAGAATTCTGACGAAACAGAATTTTATAATGCCATTGTTCTCGAAAGAAATAAAAGAACGGAAAAATTTATTACAGGAATGGAAACTGATTATGAACAGTTGTCTAAGGAAGGTTTGACAATCCGGAGGATAAAAAATGAATAGGTTTTTTGCTTCAATCATATTAGTGACATTAGTCATTTCCTGCCGGCAACGGGTGGAGTATGTCCGTGATCCTGCCCCATCCGAAGTCAGTATTCCTGACAGTGTAATTTATTTTATGGATACAGCTCCATCAACCGCTCGTATGGATACACTCGAGATCCTTCAACTCGAAAACCCATTATTGAAAACCAAGGAAAACCTGAAAAACGGACAGGTTTTGTTCGAGCGGTATTGCAAACATTGCCATGGTAAAACCGGTGAATCGGATGCACCCATGATCAAGAAGGAAAAATACCCACCACCGCCCAAATACAGGGATAAGGTTCCGGGGTTAACGGACGGGGAGATTTTCAAAATAATTTACCAGGGGAAAAACCTGATGCCACCCAACAAACATGAACTTGATAAGGAAGAGATATGGAGCCTTGTATTATTTGTCAGGGAATTGAGTATTTCAGATAAAACCAATAATGACAGGTAGTTTATTAAATATTGGATTGTTCAGTGCCCGTTTACCGGAAATCTTTGAAGGGATAAGCTGGTTGTTGCTATGGACCGGCATCGGGGCAACAGCGCTTGTATGTATCCATTATCTTGTGGGTGCCAGATGGTCGCAGGGCTGGGTCATTAACGCGAAAAAGATATCCGGACTGGTATTGATCGCTTTTCCGCTGACCATTTTAAGCCTGTTGTTTTTTCCTTTTGAATATAATCCACAGAGCTTTTCATTCCTGTTCTGGCGGGATATCCTCCTGGGCCTGGCTCTTACATGGCTCGTTTTCCGGATGAGGAATAACCAGGTTGTGCCAGGCAGGTTCTATCCTGTATTGACCATACTGATTCTTTTCATCAGCATTGTTATCTCCCATGACCGTCAGTTGCTGCATTCCGGGAAAGTTATCTCGGGAGTCGAGCCATTTTATGAACTTCTTGCCGGTATGCAGGCTGCTTTTGCCCTGGTACTCCTGACCTATAAAGGTATTGAGGAACAACACAAAAATTATTACCGTCAATACTTTAACCTGTTTAACTGGCTGTGGGTTTATCTGGTTTTCATCCGGGTACTCATTATCAGCTATGCGGATATTCCGGGTGAAACAGCGTTAGTCCATATTTTTATCAGCCGGATCCATTGGCCTGCCGGATTGATCATTTTGCTTTGTGGGTTTGTCCTTCCGGCAATAACCGTTTATTTCAAACACAGTTTTTGGAAATATGTAAAAATTATCTCCCTGCTTGTATTAGCAGGAAAAGTTCTTGAGTTTATCCTGTAAATTACTTGTAAGGCTTGAAGTTAAATGTAACGGTGCCTGTTTGTTCTTCAAAGGCATCTGTCTTAGCAGAAAATTCCATTTTCAAAGCGGCATTAATAGCTTTTTGAACCAAAGTGCCTGTTGTTAGGGTAGCTCCGCCTTTTATTGTCGGTACTGCTTTGATCACTTTGCCTGCACGATTAACCGTAATTTCTATGACTACTTTTTCGGGATTCTGGTTTTCACCCGAAATTTCGGGGGGTGCTTTCACGAGGCCACGGCCTGAGAGGTTGAACGAAAATCCAGTGCCACTGCCTTTGCCGGGTGTAATGGCATTGGGGTCTCCGTTGGGGTTGCCCTGAACACCCGTTTCACCACCGGTTCCTTTTCCCGGTTCTTTGTTACCTGTTTTATTGAATTCAAACAATGGGTTTGACTGCCTTTCCGTTTGTTTTTCTTCTGTTTTTGTTGTTTCAGTAGTTTCCGTTTTGGCTTCAGTTTTTTCCTCCTTCTTCTCAACTTTCTCCGGGCTTTCCTTTTTCTTCTCTTCAATTACCGGGGCATCCTCGGTATTTTGGGTAATCACTTCCTCATTGACTTCAGTAGGAGCAGTTTCTTCCACTTTTGTTTCCTGTGGGCTGGGTTCGGGTTGTGTTTCCGGCACTTAGCAACCTTACCCAGCGGTATATCGGCGGACTCGTCGTTGGTGTTGTTGTTGTCTTACTGG
>CAZVAY010000052.1:0-11868 GCA_964625265.1 uncultured Sphingobacteriales bacterium
TGGCTTTATTAATCCCTCCGGTGATACTATAATTCCCTTTTTATATAATTCAGCTACCCCCTTTGCCGATTCAATATCCATCGTAGAACAAAATGGATATTATGGCATTATCGACCTGAAGGGCAGGTATTTGCTCCAGACCGAATACGATAAAATCAGCACACCTGAAAACCGGATAGTAATTGCCGTCAAAGATGATAAAATACGTTATTATTCACTTCAGGAAAGACAATTTATTCTTGCGGAATATGAATATTATGTATCTGTTTTTCAAGAAGGCAGGTTTAAATATCCCATTGCCAAAGCCATGTCAGGAGGGAAATTCGGCATCATTGACCAGACCGGTAAGTGGGTCGTAAAACCCGATTACAAAGACCTGAAAATACTGGATACTACCCATTATGCTGTGTGGAAAGGCTCGTGGTATATCAGGGATCGAAAATCCGGACTCTTATCAAAACAAGATTACTTCAATATTTTCCCTTATAAGGAGAACCTTTGCAGGGTGGTTCGCGATGGGAAAACCGGATTTCTGGATAAAACGGGCAAAGAGATTATCCCTGTAGAATATGACAAGGCCGGGGATTTCAAAAATGGCTTTTCCATTTCGGTGAAAAATAATCAATATGGTTTGATAGACGCACAAGGCCATGTGGCCCTTCCATTTATTTACAAGGAAATTGCCAGGGAAGATGATAGGGTTTTCAGGCTGCAACTCGATGACAAACTGTTTTACTGGAATTCTACAACCGGGAGTTTTTTCCCCTGATAACAACTAATTTATCCTGCTTTTTTTTGGGAATAATTAAGTAAAACCATTACCCTACCTCCTTTTGATTAGCCTGCCAGGAGAGGGATGAATGCGTATCATTTGAGCTGTTTCCTCCTTATAAATTTTTCATTTTCGGTTATTGCTTTTGCTATTATCACAGCTTTTCTGTTTCCTTTAACAAAAATCACTCTGCAATAAATCAACAAAATAAAAAGTGATATATACAGATAAAAGTATATTTTACCCCGCTATTAAATTGTTGTTTTAAATATTAAAATCAATAAAATGAAATCTTTTAAACAAATAATTTCCGGGCTAATAATGCTGACTATTATCGGATTCTCCAATTCGCAGGCACAGGAATTGGCCCCATACCTGAAAATCGGCATTGTAAAAATGGATATGGCCGGTGCTACTTCAGCTGTCAAGGCTGCCCTTGAAGAAAAAGGGTTTTCCGTTATCGGAAGTTATCACCCTGAAGAAAAAGCGAATATGACTGTGATTGCCTATACCCGCAAAGACCTCTACAACACCTGCCTGAGGGTAAAAGACCGCGGAGCATTGGCTGCCATCCTGAAAGTTGGGTTGATCTATGAAAATGGTAATACGGAGATCAGCATGACCAACCCTGAATATATTTTTAACGCTTACCTGCAGGATAATATCAAAAGCCTGGAAGCTGGCCTCAAGACGATAAGCAACGAGGCAAAAAATGCACTCAGCACAGTGGCGAAAGATTTTACCCCCTTTGGGGGCGGTATTACACCGGAGAAACTGCATTCGTACCGCTACATGGTGGGCATGCAAACTTTTGATGATCCGGTTGAACTGGCTACGTTCAATTCATTTAATGAAGGTGTTGCTAAAATTAAAGCCAACCTCGCTGCCAAAAAAGGCGGAGCCTACAAGGTATATTCCCTGACTTTCAATAAATCTCAGGTGGCTGTTTTTGGTGTGGCATTATCCGATAAGGATGACGGGGAAGCCCATTTTTTACCAATCATTGGCGAAAAACATCTGGCTGCACTTCCTTACGAGATCATTTTGCAAGGCAACAAAGCTACCATGCTTCACGGCCGGTTCCGCATTGCCCTGCACTGGCCTGAACTAACAATGGGAACTTTTACCAAGATCATGTCCTCACCGGGTGATATTGAGGATATGCTAAAAGCCGTTTGCGAATAACGGGATGCTTTTTTAAGACATCAAAAAAACATGAACAACGAAATACAATAATGAAGGCTTTATGTGGCCGGTACAACCGGTCGGCATAAGTATGTTACGCCTGTTTTCAGTTTTGCAACACCCTGAATTACAAAATACAATTGATTATCTGTTGCTTACAAGGGTGTTTCTTTTGCTATTTTCACAGCTTTTCTGTTTCCTTTAATAAAAATCACTCTGCAATAAATCAACAAAAAGTGATATATACAGATAAAAGTATATATTACCCGCTATTTAAATGTTGTTTTAAAAATTCAAATCAATAAAATGAAATCTTTTAAACAAATAATTTCCGGGCTAATAATGCTGACTATTATCGGATTCTCCAATTCGCAGGCACAGGAATTGGCCCCATACCTGAAAATCGGCATTGTAAAAATGGATATGGCCGGTGCTACTTCAGCTGTCAAGGCTGCCCTTGAAGAAAAAGGGTTTTCCGTTATCGGAAGTTATCACCCTGAAGAAAAAGCGAATATGACTGTGATTGCCTATACCCGCAAAGACCTCTACAACACCTGCCTGAGGGTAAAAGACCGCGGAGCATTGGCTGCCATCCTGAAAGTTGGGTTGATCTATGAAAATGGTAATACGGAGATCAGCATGACCAACCCTGAATATATTTTTAACGCTTACCTGCAGGATAATATCAAAAGCCTGGAAGCTGGCCTCAAGACGATAAGCAACGAGGCAAAAAATGCACTCAGCACAGTGGCGAAAGATTTTACCCCCTTTGGGGGCGGTATTACACCGGAGAAACTGCATTCGTACCGCTACATGGTGGGCATGCAAACTTTTGATGATCCGGTTGAACTGGCTACGTTCAATTCATTTAATGAAGGTGTTGCTAAAATTAAAGCCAACCTCGCTGCCAAAAAAGGCGGAGCCTACAAGGTATATTCCCTGACTTTCAATAAATCTCAGGTGGCTGTTTTTGGTGTGGCATTATCCGATAAGGATGACGGGGAAGCCCATTTTTTACCAATCATTGGCGAAAAACATCTGGCTGCACTTCCTTACGAGATCATTTTGCAAGGCAACAAAGCTACCATGCTTCACGGCCGGTTCCGCATTGCCCTGCACTGGCCTGAACTAACAATGGGAACTTTTACCAAGATCATGTCCTCACCGGGTGATATTGAGGATATGCTAAAAGCCGTTTGCGAATAACGGGATGCTTTTTTAAGACATCAAAAAAACATGAACAACGAAATACAATAATGAAGGCTTTATGTGGCCGGTACAACCGGTCGGCATTGTATTTCTTTGATGGTTGTGAAATAATTCGGGAATCAATAAAAGAAATCAGCTGTCCGAAAACGGATTGTCCCAAAAAAGGGTACTTTCGCCCATGGTAGATTAAGTTTTGGCAAACCAAATCTACGCAAAAGAAAAAAGTGGAGACCTATCCACATTTCTAAATCTGATTACCGGACAACAATGGTTTAAATATACTATCTCTCGCTTTAAGGTCATCCTTTCTCTTCGTTGAAGAAGCACTTCCTGAAGTTGGAGTATATCCTTGCACGCAATTGTTCTACCGTCATACCCCTGAGCATAGCTGCTTTTTTATACACATCAAAAATATTGTACTGGGTGGTATTATCACTCTCCAGAAAAAACATATCTTCGTCAATATAAGGAAATAATTTGGAGGCCCGGGTCTCAGGTTTCAACAGATCCTCCCCAAAGGAAAGATAACATTCTGCATGGATGATCTGCCTGGCCATATCCAGGTCACCTTCAAACCCATGAAAAATCCAGGATTCAATGGCATCCGTTTCCTTACGGATCATGAGCAATTCATCGAACGCCTCCCCCGAATGGATCAGCATGGGTTTCTCTATCCTTTCAGATATGGTGATCTGTTGGGTAAATACTTCTTTTTGTAACTCAAAAGAGGTATCGATATTTCTGTCCAGCCCGGCTTCACCAATGGCAAGTACTGTCGGTTTTGAGGCCATGGCATCGACATTGGCAATGCCTTCTTCAATTTTTGTATAAAGTATATGCCAGGGATGAAAGCCAATGGAAAAAGCGGATTTATTGGAAAAGAACCCACCCTGGATATCCTGTGCGTAAACGTTGTTGATAGCAAAGACTTCATCACTCACAGGCAGGTGATGGGTGTGTATATTGATTACCTGGTTACGGGATGGTGCTAACATGGGGCAAAATTAATGAGAATATTTCGTACGCCTGAAAAAAAGTTTTTTTGAGGGTTCCTTATGTGGGTCATTCCTTTATTTCTGGTTTTTCTTCAGAGGTTTCAACTTTTTCCTCCAGGATTATGGACAGTATAACAGAAATAATAAGAATAACCAGGATGATCATCAAGGAAATGGAACTGGCCACCTCCACATGGAATATTTCTGCAAGCATCTTAGCCCCGATAAAAAACAGGACCAACGAAATTCCCTGTTGAAGGTAACTAAACCGGCTGACAATAGACCTAAGCAAAAAGAACATAGCCCGGAGGCCCATCACTGCAAAAATATTGGATGTATAAACAATAAAAGTATCCTGGCTAATAGAAAACACAGCCGGAATGGAATCCAGGGCAAATAAAATATCACTCGACTCGATAACGGCAATAACCAGGATAAGAATAGTAAAACGCCTTTGGCCGTTTTCCATGACCACAAACTTACCGGTGTCACGAATGGTTGAAAACTTAAGTCTCTTGCTCAGAAACTTGTAAAAAATGTTTTTCTCCGGATCAAATTCATCATCTTCTTTTGAAAAGAACAACTTGACGCTGGTGTACACAAGCACAGCCCCGAAAAAATATAAGATCCAGTGGAATTCGTTGACAAGTACACCGCCAAGGAATATAAAAATAGCCCTGAAAACCACTGCCCCCAGTACACCATACACCAATATTTTGTGATAATATTTTTTTTGAATGGCAAAATAATTCAGGATCACCACAAAAACAAAAATATTGTCCACCGATAGTGATTTTTCCGTCACATAGGCAGTCAGAAACTGATAGGCTTCTTCTTTACCGATATATTTATAAACAAGAATATTAAATCCAAAGGAAAGCGCTACCCACATCATCGACTGGAATAACGCTTCTTGGAAACTTACCTCTTTATCTTTACGATGGAATACACCCAGATCGAAAAGCATAAACACAATGAGCACCAAAGCAAAAACTACATAAAGGATCCCTTCATTGTGGATCTTATCTGAGGCGCTCATCAAATGCATAATTATTCCTGATTTAAAATACTGAAAGCGGTACGAAGATAAAAGATTATATCAGATGGTGCATTTCGGTAATATTTTTTCGACCTCTTTTCACCCAGCCTGACCACCACAGCCCCTCTGTCCGGCAGGATCATTATATACTGGCCCAGGATACCACGGAAATAATATATGGGTTGTCCATTGAAGTTTAGCATCCAGATTGCCAGGCCGTAAAAATCAACCGGTTTGCCCGATGGAGTAACCAAATTGGATGCAGGACTTAGCAATTCCTCAATAAAATCCCCTGGCACCAATTGCCTGCCATGAAACCTGCCACTGTCCAGTACCATTTGTCCCAGCCGGGCAAAATCCCTGGCGTTGGAATTGAAACAACAATAGGCTTTTTCCATCCCTTCTTCCTTGTCGAGGCTCCAAAGGGCATTGGCAGAAGTACCCAACGGCTTCCAAAGCTTTTCAGAAGCATATTGACTTAAAGTTTCCCCGGTTGCCGCCTGCAAAACGAATCCCATGATCTGGGTATTAGCGCTGTAATATTTAAAAACCTGCCCGGGTGTTTCAACCACGTCAAGTCCCATCATAAGTTTTTCAAGGTTGTCACCATAGTAGGCAATGGTTGTTTTTGAAAAAGGAGAAGCATAAGATTCGTCCCAGTTCAATCCTGAACTCATGGTTAGCAAATGACGGATTGTTAGCTGATTGTTATCTCCTTCGGCAAAATGAGGAAGGTACTTTCCCACCGGGTCATCCAGCGAATTGAGCTTACCCTCTTTAATGGCAATACCGGTAAGCAACGAAACAATCGTTTTAGCCATGGAAAAGGAATTACTCAGGGAGAGAGAATCATAATCGCCCCAATACTTTTCAAATGCTAATTTACCATCTACTGCCACCAGGTAGGCCACTGTTTTAAATTGCCTAAAAGTATCCATTTCGGCAGCACTGAGCCGGTAACTGTTGTAATCATCAACATAAGGCCATGGGATGTAAGCACCAGCTTCAACTTCCCTGTTGTCAAATATTTCATAATCATCAATATCGGCAGTAAAATACCGAAGGCCTTTTTGCAGGTAGCCCGGCAATAAAATATAGATCAGGGCCAGGCTAATGATGATTGATGCAATTATTTTTATGGATTTTGGCAACCGCATGATGAATTGCAAATTACAAAAATTCAATCAATCGTAAAAAAAATTTACCTTCGAACAATTTTTTGAACGGATATGGATATTGAAAAATTACGTCATTACTGCCTGGCAAAAAAGTGTGTAATAGAGGAATTTCCATTTGATGAAACCACCCTGGTGTTCAAGGTTTGCGGAAAAATGTTTGTCCTTACAGATATTGAAGATGATTTCTATATAAACCTAAAATGTGACCCCGATAAAGCTATTCAACTGCGGGCTGATTATCCTGAAAATGTTATGCCCGGATATCACATGAATAAAAAACACTGGAATACGATCAGGTTTAACCATTTGATATCGGATCAACTTATCCGGGAATGGATTGATCATTCGTATGAACTCGTTGTGAAAAAGCTCCCGGCAAAAGACAGGAAAAAAATTATGGAGGGCTATATCAAAGGGTTTACTGAATAAACCTGATAACGAAGGGATAACGGTAAGGCACCCCATTCCCAGCTGAGACTCCTGCCAGGACTATCAAAACGATATCTGCTATTCCGATGATAATCAGCAAGGGGATTCCCACGAGCAACATAACCAGAAAACCGGCAATAGCCAGGTAAATGGTCACACTGATCTGAAAATTCAAAGATTCCTTTCCCTGGTCATCAACAAAAGCAAACTCTCTTCGTTTCCATTGCCAAACCAGCATCGGCCCCAGTATATTTCCGAAAGGAAAGAAAAACATGGCAAAGGCAGACAGATGACAAAGCATCCCGTATAATCTTTCATCCTTGACTTTCTGATCATTGCTATAAGTTTCCATATCATAATTTATTTTATGAAGATAATAATTGAGCCAGGTCAAATCCGCCCAGCAAGCGGGCTACAGTAAGTATTATGACAATAAAGATGATCCATCTGACAAAGCTCGCTCCTTTATTTATGGCCATCCTTGATGCCAGCCATGCCCCCAGCATATTGCCTGCTGCCAGCGTAAACCCAAACAGATAGTCAACCTGGTTATTGAAAATAAAGACAGCCAGGGCAAAGGGCGTATAGAGAAGTATTATCAGATTCTTCAGTGCATTGGCCCTGACCAGTTCATATCCACCTCCGAGCACAAGTCCTGCAAGCAGAAAAAACCCTACTCCTGCCTGGATAAAACCGCCATAGAACCCGATTGCAAGGAAGATCAGTATTTGCCAGATCGAGATCCTTTTATTCAGTAAGGCATAATTTTCATTCAGCCACTTCTCCGGCTTTATAATCATAATGAGCATAATAAAAAGCAAAAGGACGGCAATGATCTTTTCAAAAAATGCTTCATTCAGGTGACTGGCAACCTGCGAACCAACCAGGGCTCCAGTCACAGCCGGTATCGCCAGCCACAGCCCTTTTTTCCAGTCGAGTAGGTTTCCCGTATGAAATTTTCTTACTGAGACGACCGTTTGCAGCAATATACCGATTCGGTTTGTCCCGTTTGCAACCGGTGCCGGTAAACCAAGGAACATGAGTATGGACAGGCTCACTACAGAACCTCCACCGGCCAGCGTATTAATAAAGCCAACCAAAAGCCCGGCACTCACCAATAATATGCCCTGCAGCCAGGTCATTGCCTCAAATTTTGATCATCAGGATAGGATGCCATTATTATATCCACCAGTTTTATAAGTCCAAAACTACGACAACTCATTTGATATTTTTTAACCTACTTTTGCAACCTTGATTCAGAGTCATCAGAGCAAATGGACTTAACCACAGGAAAAGAGAGCAGGCTGATATTGAAATTTGCGTGGCCTATGCTGTTGGGTAACTTGTTCCAGCAGATGTACAATATCGTAGACAGCATTATTGTCGGTAATTATGTTGGGAAGGAAGCATTGGGAGCGATTGGCGCCTGCTTCCCTATCATTTTTGCCCTGATTTCATTTGTTATCGGGGTAGCCAGCGGTTCTACCATTATCATATCACAGTTTTTCGGAGCCAAACAAATTAAGAATGTACAGCGGACTATTGATACCATGCTTATATTCCTGTTTTTTGCTTCCCTTGCAGTAACAGGACTGGGATGGGGCATTGGCAGTAAAGTATTCGAAATTACCAATCTACCGCCTGATATTATGCCCTTAGCCAAGCAATATCTTCGCATTTATCTCTCCGGTATCATCCTGTTTTTTGGCTATAATGGCACCGCAGCTATCCTGCGTGGCCTGGGAGATTCTAAAACACCCCTGGTGTTTATGATCATCTCTACCATTATTAATATATTGCTCGACCTCTTGTTCGTGGTTGTGTTCAAAATGGGTGTTGCCGGTGCTGCCTATGCCACAATCATTGCTCAGGGAGGTGCTTTTGTCACAGCAGTAGTCTACCTGAACCGGAACCATCATATCATTGACTTTCATATAAAAGGACTTGTATTTGACCGGGGTATTTTTAAAAAAAGCATTAAAATAGGACTCCCTTCCGGTATACAGACCACGCTTGTTTCTTTTGGGATGGTGGCACTTTTCCGGATTGTCAATGATTTTGGTACTGATGTAGTAGCGGCTTATTCCGTTGCTGCACGAATAGATTCATTCGCTGCTCTTCCTGCCATGAACTTTGCTGCTGCCCTTTCCACTTTTGTCGGCCAGAATATGGGAGCCCGAAAACCTGAAAGGGTCAGGAAGGGGTTTCAAGCCACCTTGCTGGTTTCGTCCATTATTTCTGTGTCGGTGATGGCAATGGTCTATCTGTTTGGGGAACCTTTAATGAGGCTGTTTACCAAAGACGCTGCAGTGATAGCCATCGGGGTTGAATACCTTGTTATTGTTAGTTCATTTTACCTTTTGTTCTCGTTTATGTTTGTTTGTAACGGTGTAATGCGCGGTGCCGGAGATACACTTATTCCGATGCTGGTAACCCTGCTGGCATTGTGGGTTGTCAGGATACCGGCTTCATGGCTGCTTTCAAGAGGTGAACTTAACTATTTGGGTATCTGGTGGGGAATCCCCATGGCCTGGGCTGTCGGGGCAATCCTTTCCTACGGATATTACCTGACCGGCAGATGGAAACGAAAGGTAGTTGTTAAACATCCTTCATAAATTTACAACAAGGAATTCCAATAGCCGGGTATTATGATAAACCTGTAAGGTGATTTGTAAAACCAATATCCACTCCTGTAACGATCAGCCTGCGGCCGATTTCAGGACAGAGCCGGGAATTAAATACTGACACTGGTGGTGAGCATACTTTTCTAACTGATTGGAATTAGAGCGGGAAACGGGATTCGAACCCGCGACCCTCAGCTTGGGAAGCTGATGCTCTACCCCTGAGCTACTCCCGCATTATGGCATCAAAAATACATATTCATTCATTCACGGAAAATATTTTGTTTGAAAAATTCAAGAATATTTCAGGATAAAACACGGCTTAATTTGGATATTATAATCAAATACCTATTTTTGCGCTCTGTTAAAAATTGAATAAATAAAAGATATATGGGCAAAGGTGATCCAAAAACCAGGAGAGGCAAAATTTTTAAAGGCAGCAAAGGTAAATTCAGGTCTAAAAAATCGTCATCGCACTCGATAGCCAGCCAGGCAAAACCTGCTAAATCTGTTGCTGAGAAAAAGCCTAAAACAACTGCTAAAAAGACAACAGCGAAGAAAACAACAGCTAAAAAAGCCGCCACAAAGAAAACGGAAGAAAAACAACCTGCTAAGGAAGAACCCAAGGATACAGCACCTGTAGCTGAAATAAAACCAAAAAAAGAAACGGCAAAGAAAAAAACAACAAAAAAGGAAACCAAAAAAGCAGAGGAAACTCCTAAGGAGGAAAAGAAAAAGTGAAGTAGGAACAGGAGAATCCTTCTTTGTAAAAAAAAGTCCGCCATTGCGGGCTTTTTTTTTATAGCAGACGGCCTACTTTTTCGAGACGTTCAAACACAGCAACCGTATGCGGAGCATCTACCAGTTCTTCGGTCAGGTCCTGACCGGCCCAGTGTTCATAATGCCTGCCTTTACGCCAGTACCTGCTGTTTGTGACATTGTATATAATTCCTTTAAAAGCAATCCATATTTCTTCGCTGTCCTGGCCGTTTTTTAATGCCAGTTGACTGCGTGTATAAGCGGTCAATTTCATTTTAACAAATAAATCCTTTTTGGATAATTTCTTCAAGGATCTGAACAGCATTGGTGGCAGCACCTTTGCGCAGGTTATCCGAAACTACCCACATATTCAATCCGTTTTCAACCGATTCACCCCGTCTGATTCGTCCTACAAAAACCTCATTTTTATCTTCAGCGAACAAAGGCATAGGATATTCATTTTCAGCCGGATTGTCCTGAAGTACTATACCTGGTGTATTATCCATGATATTAAAAACAGCTTTGATGTCAAATGGCTTGTTAAACTCTACATTAACGCTTTCGCTGTGCCCTCCCGTTACCGGAACCCGCACGACAGTTGACGTAAGCTTCAGATCAGGATATCCCATGATCTTACGGCTCTCATTGACCAGCTTGATTTCCTCCGTGGTATAGCCATTTTCCTCAAAACTCCCCCCATGCGGGATCAGGTTTAGATCAATAGGGTGAGGATAAGCCCTGTTCCCGGGTTTCCTGGCCTCCCGTTCGGCCATTAGTTGTTCCTTACCTTTCATACCACTGCCGGTAACAGACTGATAGGTTGAAACCACCACCCGTTTAATACCAAACTTTTTATGCAATGGGTTCAAAACCATAACAAGCTGAATAGTTGAACAGTTGGGGTTGGCAATGATCTTACTTTCCGGTACAAGGGTATGCGCATTGATTTCAGGAACAACAAGCGGAACATTATTCTTCATCCGCCAGGCAGAAGAATTATCAATCACATAAGTACCTGCGTCAGCAAAACGGGGTGCCCACGTTTTTGACACCTCTGATCCGGCAGAAAACAAAGCCGCTTCGGGCTTTAGCAATAAAGCATCTTCAGGAGAAATGATTTGCTTATCCTGATGGCAGCATCGAATTTTTTTTCCACAACTTCTTTGTGAGGCTACCGGAAGAATATCATCGCTGCTAAAATTACGCTCCTCGAGGACATCAAGCAATTTAATGACCACACCTTTGACATTGGCGTGAGGCAGATGGCCTTAGTTTGTCCAGAAAGATTGTGGGCGTGTAAAAAGGGACGGCTACAGTTTAACACGTTTAAGCCAACGCGGTTTGCCAACATGGACTGGCGAGAAGATTATTTGCAGAAGGGTGGATCGCCAGACAGGGCGTTGGCAGTTGCGATGTGGGACGAGCCGAAAGCGGTAAATTGTCACTACGAAATTTGGACGCAGTCTAATGAATAAATTAAAAAAGATTTGCCAATATTTTATCTTTGCAGTTGTCGCAGTGTTTTTAAGTTTTTTAATCTGGGTGTCGGAAGTTAGGTCAGAAGATTACGTCGAGGCTAGATTGATTAAAATGCTGTGCATGGAAAAGAAATTATTTAAGAAGACAATAGCAAAAAATCAGGAACTCTTTTTTATTGGCACAATGCCAACTACGTCTAGCG